>NZ_VWVQ01000067.1:0-264092 GCF_015712745.1 Bacillus sp. SRB3LM | reverse complement strand
CGGGGCCGACCGGAATAACAGGCCCAACCGGAGAAACGGGGCCGACCGGAATAACAGGCCCAACCGGAGAAACGGGGCCGACCGGAATAACAGGAGCAACCGGAGAAACGGGGCCGACCGGAATAACAGGAGCAACCGGAGAAACGGGGCCGACCGGAATAACAGGCCCAACCGGAGAAACGGGGCCGACCGGAATAACAGGCCCAACCGGAGCAACAGGTCCTACTGGGGGTATCGGTCCTATAACCACAACCAATTTGTTATATTACACTTTTGCAGATGGAGAGAAACTTATATATACAGATGCTGACGGGATACCTCAATATGGTACAACGAATATTTTGTCTCCTAGTGAAGTTTCTTATATTAATTTGTTTGTTAACGGAATACTACAACCACAACCATTATATGAAGTGAGTACTGGTAAATTAACTTTATTGGATACGCAACCACCATCGCAAGGATCTTCAATTATATTACAATTTATCATTATTAATTAAAAGGACAGATCCTTAATGAAAAGGAATCTGTCCTTTTTTGTTTTATATTTAAATAGTTAAAATTAAGTGAAGGTACATTCAATTTCTAGCTGTCATAAATGGTTGAATGATAGGAATTTTAACTTCAATCCTTTCCACAGTGTATTGGAATAAAATATAAAATGAATTTTTCAATATATTATATGAGAGTCCTCTATAATACAAACGGCTTCATGTTTAAAAAGAGAACACAATCTTAGTAAAGAAATAATGTATATTTATATAAAAAAATGGCACTGTTAATTGTTGAGTATATTCAAATTAATATGTGTATTTAAACCTAAGAGATAAACGTGGAAAAATAAAATAAACCCGTAAGTTTAGGTATTTAATCTAAGCAGTCAATTATTAAAAACATATAATTAATATGTGAGTCATGAACATAATTAAATAACGTTTTTAAGTTTAATTATATTTCATGTTTCCTATTTTAAGTCAATATATAACATGTTTTTTTACAACTTTATGATCCTTATAATAGGAAAAACTCAAATATAAAACAAGTAAGGAGGACATAAATGACAAACAATAATTGTTTTGGTCATAACCACTGCAATAATCCGATTGTTTTCACTCCAGATTGTTGTAATAATCCACAAACAGTTCCAATTACTAGTGAGCAATTAGGTAGATTAATTACTTTACTAAACTCTTTAATAGCGGCTATTGCAGCGTTTTTTGCAAACCCAAGTGATGCAAACAGATTAGCTTTACTCAATTTGTTTACTCAACTATTGAACTTACTAAATGAATTAGCACCTTCTCCAGAAGGGAATTTCTTAAAACAATTAATTCAAAGTATTATCAATTTACTACAATCTCCTAACCCAGATTTAGGTCAATTGCTTTCTTTATTACAACAATTCTATAGTGCTCTTGCACCATTCTTCTTCTCTTTAATTATTGACCCTGCAAGTTTACAACTTTTATTAAACTTATTAACTCAATTAATTGGTGCTACTCCAGGAGGAGGAGCAACAGGCCCAACAGGTCCAACAGGTCCAGGAGGAGGAGCAACAGGTCCAACAGGTCCAACAGGTCCAGGAGGAGGAGCAACAGGTCCAACAGGTCCAACGGGAGACACAGGTCTAGCAGGAGCAACGGGAGCAACAGGTCCAACAGGAGATACTGGAGCAGCAGGCCCAACAGGTCCAACGGGAGACACAGGTCTAGCAGGAGCAACGGGTCCAACAGGAGCAACAGGTCTAGCAGGAGCAACAGGCCCGACAGGAGCAACAGGTCTAGCAGGAGCAACAGGCCCGACAGGAGCAACAGGTCTAACGGGAGCAACTGGTGCAACGGGAGCAACTGGTGGCGGAGCTATTATTCCGTTTGCTTCAGGTACAACACCAGCAGCATTAGTTAATGCGTTAGTAGCTAATACAGGAACTCTTCTTGGATTTGGATTTAGTCAGCCTGGCATAGCTCCAGGTGTCGGAGGAACTCTCACAATACTACCAGGTGTTGTAGGTGATTATGCATTTGTAGCACCACGTGATGGAATTATCACGTCATTAGCAGGATTCTTTAGTGCAACAGCGGCGTTAGCTCCATTAGCACCTGTTCAAATTCAGATGCAAATATTTATCGCACCTGCTGCAAGTAATACGTTTACACCAGTAGCGCCACCTCTATTATTAACACCAGCATTACCAGCAATAGCAATTGGTACTACAGCAACAGGAATCCAAGCATATAATGTTCCAGTAGTTGCTGGGGATAAAATATTAGTATATGTTTCATTAACAGCAGCAAGTCCAATAGCAGCAGTTGCCGGATTTGTAAGTGCAGGTCTTAATATCGTTTAATTTGTTACAATGTTTAGTAGGAAATTAAACAGGGGTTTGTATATAGTCCTTCCTAATAAATTTAGGAAGGACTATATTTTTGGGGGAAATAAGTAATAAATCAATTGAACAATTACTCTTTGTTAAGTTCGTATAAAAAAGTATAATTTACCCTTTCTTATTTAATGAATAAGTTATGTAACTTAAAAAATTTTCACTCAGCAAAAAAGATGAATTCTTTTAAAAGAATTCATCCAAAAAATAAACTATTTATTTTTATTACAGTTACATCCTTTTTTCTTTACATAGCCTTGCTCGGCTAAGTCTCTTTGCGATTGGGAATTGGAAGATTGAGAGGATGCTGAAGAGCTACTATTTTTATTATAAGAGTAGTTTTTTCGATAGTTATAATTACTCATAGTACTATCACCTCCAATTTAATATATAAATATTATATGTATGTACACTAGCAATTGTTACTATTTTTAATAGGAAGAGAAGATACAATAAAAAAATCTCCTTGGTATTTTCCTAGGAGATAAATGATGATTCTTTTAAAAATTTACAAATTAATAGCCCCAGTAAAGAGGAAAGTAATAAGAATCTTGGTGATACGGATTATGTTGTTGAGCGAGGGGCTGGGTTGGATAATTTTTCATTTCACGGTTTTGATTGCAGTTTGCCGGAGGACCAATTACAGTAGTTGATTGAATAGGGGAAACCGCTTGTTTCCATTGTTGTTCATTGAGACAGTAAGTATGGGCCATCATATGGGCTGGAGTTAACCTTAAAATGTCAGAACCGAAAATAACTTCTGGAGTTGGAGCATTGAAAATAGCTAATAAATGAGTATTATCTGCTGTAGCAATTTCATAATGCCACCACGCTTGTGGAATGTTGGCAACTTGCCCGGGTTTTATCGGTAAGTGTAATATTTGATTCGTAAATGGATTAAGTAAAGAAACAACAACAGACCCTGAAATACAATAAACAAGTTCAGCTGCATTTTGATGAATATGTGGTTCTACAACATTTCCTGTACTTAAATAAATATCTAATAATGAAGTATTTTCTAAAGTATTTAATTGTTTAATACCAAGTACATTTATATAATTTTGGGCATCTTTCCGAAAAAAATTACTTTTATTTACATCATAAGTAAAATTGGTTGAGGGGGAGGTATAGTCGATGTTGGCAGTCAATTGTATTACCTGCCTTTCTATAGGTAAGTTAGGTTACAAAATTAGGATATGTGTCTAGTCTTTGTTTTGTGCTGTTGTCGGTAGCTTAATAAATTCACTTATTCCATAAAGAATAAGGTGTTAAGACTAAACTATATTCGTATTCCCATTCATACTTTGGATTGATGGAAAAAAGTAATGAAAATGTTAATTTAAAATTACATCAATCATTTATAAGGAGTGAATGTTCATGTCATTTAGTGAAATGATTAGAAATGAAGTACTCAGCTGGGCGGGTGTTTCTGAAAAACCGCATCGATTTGGTGGTATTGAAATAAATTATGGTAAGAAAGAACTTGGGCATCTTCATGGTGATAAATTAGCTGATTTACCATTTCCGAAGTTAAAGAGAGATGAATTAGTGAAGCAAGGATTGGTAAAACCACATCACGTATTACCTGAATCAGGATGGATCAGTTATTATTTAAAGAGTGAAGAGGATATTCCATTTGCAATTGAGTTATTTCGTATGCAATATGATCGAATTAAAAAGTAATGAAATAAAGTAGGGTAATAAAAATTTATTTTTATGTCACATCCCTCCTTAATCGTTCGTCTTGTATGTAGAACGATTGAGGAGGGATTTTATTATGGATACATTTGATATAGCAATTGTTGGCGGTGGGCTTGCTGGATTAACAGCATCTATATATTTAGCGAAAGCTGGAAGGAAAGTGATTGTATTAGAAAAGTCTAGTCAATTCGGTGGCCGAGGGATGACTATAAATAAAAATGGAATCTGCATGAATCTTGGTGCACATGCTTTATATAGAGGCGGGACAGCGTTTATAACTTGTAATGAGCTCGGTATGAATCTTCCAGGTGGAATACCATCTACAAAAGCACATGGAATATGGAAAGGGGATATATTCACTATCCCAACAGATTTTTACTCAATTTTATCAACACCACTACTTTCTTGGTCTGCAAAAGTACAATTCTCACGTCTTATGATGCGTTTAGGAAATTTAGATGTAGGAGAAGTTCCGAAAATGAGTCTAACTACATGGGCAGAAAATGAAATAAAAGATCCAATGGTTCGCAATATATTTTATGCGCTATGCCGGACAACAACATATACGTTTGCTCCTACAATACAATTAGCATCATCTGTACTAAAGCAAATACAGCTTTCTATAAAAGAGGGGGTGCTTTATGTAGATGGTGGTTGGGAGACGATAATAACAAAATTAAGAGCTATAGCGAATGATATTGGGGTACAGTTTTTGGCTAAAAAGCATGTTGTGGAAATTGAGCATTCCGAAGATAAACAAAGAATACATTGTGTTGATCATGAGGTTTTTGAAGTAGGCACAGTTATCGTGACGACTCCGCCGAAAGAAGCTTGTAAAATAATAAAAGGTGCAGAAGGAACAAGTTTGCATAGATGGAGTGAACAATCGGTACCGGTTACTGTTGCTGCATTAGATATTGGCTTGAGACAATTACCCAATCCTACACATCAATTTGTATTAGGATTAGATCAACCTATATTTTTCACAAATCAATCGAGAGCAGCTAAATTAAGTGAAGATGGATCAATTGCAGTGAGTCTAATTAAGTACCATAATCCTGTGCTAGAGATGAATCATATTCATGAAGATAAAGAACAATTGGAAAGTACGATGGAGTTGTTACATCCAAATTGGAAAAGAGAAGTTGTTGCACAGCAATATTTACCGAAAATAACAGTAGTACATGATTTTCCTCATATTGACCGTGTTGAAAAACCGGGCCCTAATATACCTGAAATGCCAGGTGTTTATGTTGCAGGAGATTGGGCAGGGCATGATGAAATATTAGCTGATGCTGCGGTAGCAAGCGGGAAACGTGCAGCGTTACACATTTTAAAGCAATATGAAAGTGAGGCAGTTCATCATGGAAACGGAGCAGTTATATGAAGCGTATCAACCATTATTATTTTCGTTAGCATACAGAATCCTTGGGAGTGTTATGGATGCTGAGGATATCGTTCAGGATGTATTTATCTCGCTAAATAATATAGAAGATCCTCAATCTATAGAAAATATGAAAGCATATTTATGTAAGATGGCGACAAATCGTTCAATTGATAAATTACGATCGGCAGCGCATAAGCGTAACGTGTATGTAGGGATGTGGTTACCAGAGCCAATTGTAGAAGAGAGTGATGAGCCATCAAAGTCTTTTATAATGAAAGAATCCCTTTCCACCGCATATTTATTACTTTTACAACAGTTATCTGAGGTAGAAAGGATTGTTTTCATATTAAGAGAGGTTTTCAGTTATGAATACGAAGAAATAGCTTCAATTGTTGATAAGAGTAGTGTGAACTGCAGGAAGATCTTTCAACGTGCTCGAAAAAGCATGTTGGAGAAACCGAAGCAATCAAAATTAAGCACGGAGAAAATGGCTTCTTATGTTGAAAAGTTTGTATCATCATTACAGTGTGGGGATGCGGAAGGTATGTTAGAAGTATTAAAAACAGATGCTATACTCAAAGCTGATGGTGGCGGTAAAGTTACGACTGCGATCAATCCGATTTATTCTGCAGATCGAATTATACGTTTGTTCTTTGGGATTGCACAACGATTGACAGAAGAGTACACTGTTGATTTCAAAATGGTAAATGGTATACCAGGAGTTATAGTTACAATAAATAATAAAGTAACGTATGTGCTTTCGTTTGCATTTGAGGATGAGAAGATTTCAAATATTTATATGATGGTTAATCCTGAAAAACTTATGCATTTAAATGTAAAAATATAAAAAAGCGCATTTCTTCAGAAATGCGTTTTTTATTATTTTTCTAACATTTCAAGAGGTACATCTTTTTCGCCGGCTACCTCAAATTTAATTTCCCCGTCTTCTTCATAAATACGTGTAATAATCGGTATAGTAATCATTAATTTTTTATGCTGCTTTCGTTTTCGAGCAGCATCTAAGCTAATAACGTTCATTTGTAAGCATCCTTTCTTCTGGAAATATATAAACAAAGAAAATGCGTCCGAAAAGGGCGCTTAATTGAATTTGAAATACCGATTCATTTAAATGGGGTTTATATAATTTAATAACTGCAATTTTAATATGAAATAATATGAATGGAATAATTGCACGTAGAAATTAACTTTACCAAAAAACGAAACAATATGCTATAAAAAATTATAAATCTTTGTCATATAACAGGAAAAAGGTTTTTGTTTCGCATATAATAAAAAGTAGACGGGCAGCAAGAGCTTTTTTCATCATATTGCTTGGAAAGGCGATGAAAAGAATGGATACAGTAGATTCATTATTATTGCAACTTGAACAATATGGAGAAGAGCATGATCGAAATAAAAAAACAAGGGAAGAAAAATTACGGAATGTTTCTCGTGAGATGGGGCAATTTTTATCAATTTTAGTAAAAGGGTGTAATGCAAAAAACATCTTAGAAATTGGAACTTCTAATGGTTATTCTACATTGTGGTTAGCTAATGCAGTAGAAGAAACAAATGGAAATGTAACAACTGTAGAGCTTTCTTCAGAACGAGTTGGAGAGGCACTTGTCAATTTTGAAAAGGCAAACCTGTTACAAAGAATCGATATTCATAATCAAGAAGCAGGGGCATTTTTAGATTCACAATTAGATCATTCATTTGATTTTATTTTCCTAGATTCAGAGCGCACGCAATACATGTGGTGGTTTGAGCATATAAAACGTATGTTACAACCAAAAGGTTTTCTTGTTGTTGATAATGCAACTTCTCATGCGAGTGAATTAGATGAGTTTATAAAAATGATTGAAGAAGATGATACGTTTGAAACGGTGTTATTAGCGTTTCAAAAGGGAGCATTTGTAGCTCGCAAAAATAAATAGAAGTGAGTGTAATAGAATTATCACATTGAAAACGGGTGAATGTCAAAAGATTGAGTGTAGCACGATTAAAAGAACATAAATTATTTAGGAA
Source organism: Bacillus sp. SRB3LM (assembly GCF_015712745.1). Taxonomy (NCBI): domain Bacteria; kingdom Bacillati; phylum Bacillota; class Bacilli; order Caryophanales; family Bacillaceae; genus Bacillus; species Bacillus sp. SRB3LM. Next base: position 256,596 of record NZ_VWVQ01000067.1, on the reverse strand, counting down.
ATATATGAAGAATCCGCCTTCAGCATGTAGTTCTCTAGGTCTTAAGTCTGAGGAAAATTATGTTGATTACAGGTATACTTATAGTAAGAAACAGGGAATGACTGCATAAACAGACATTTCTAAAAAAATCGATTTCAAGCAGTCAGAATGTATATGAAATACGATATAATTGATGAAATATAGTGCATATAAATTCGCACATATAAATAAAGGAGCGATTTTGTTGACTGAACTCGAGAAAAAAGAACCTGTATCCATTGTGAAAGATAATAATGTAGAAGTAGTAGTTGATACAGTTATAAAAGATGAAGAATTAGAGGAACTAAATAAAGAAGCTGATCTTTATGTACAAAAGTTAAATAGCGAGCAAAATACAGATTTATCAAAAGTATTGTCTCAGCTAGGAGATTTAGGGGATAAAGAGCAACAAGCAGCAGGACAAACGTTATCAGCTTTAAAACGCCCTGTAACAGCGATGATGAATGGGAAAAATGAAGAAATTCCAAATACATTGTTAGAATTACGAAAAGTGGTATCAGAGCTTGATCCCAATTCACTTAAAGCAAGTGGTATGAAGAAAATAATGTTTAAAGTATTCAAGAAAAATCCACTTGAAACATACGTGCATAAATACCAATCTATAGATAAACAAATCGAGGAAATTATTAGATCCCTTCTAATTGGCCGTGATAACTTACAAGAGGATACAGTTGGTCTTGAAATGTTAAAAGAACAATCGCACGATAAAATTCATGCGCTTGATAAACAAGTATACTTAGGGAAAAAGCTTGCTGGCATGCTTGAAGCTGAGAAACAAAACCCAGAGCGTCAAAGAGATATTCCGTTAATTAACGATGCGTTAGAAAAGATACTTGTACGTACACGTAATATGCAGCAAGCGAAAAGTGTATTATTACAATCGATAGCTTCTGTAGACATCATTAAGAAAAATAACGAAAAGTTAACAGAGGCAATACGAAATGCAATTACGATGACGCAAAACGTTGTAACAGTTTCAGCTGCTATTCAGCTAGCATTAACGAATCAACGTAAAACAATTGACGCTGTAAATGCGACGAATGAAGCAATTGAATCGATGGTATTAAGTAATTCTCAAGCGTTAAAACAAAATACAGAAGAGACGACGAAATTGCTTGAAAATCCCGCTATTAGCATGGATAAATTACGTGAATCATTCCAAAATGTGTTCGCTGCAATTGAAGCATCTGAAAAATCGTCAGAACGTATTATCGAGTCAAGTAAGAAGTTCGTTATTGAACTAGACACATTTAATGATGAGATGAAGCAGAAACTCATTCAGCGTCCAAGGAAATAACGGATTATTAGAGGAGGTGAACAAATGAGTTTCATTCAAACAGTACTATTACTACTCGGTACATTGCTTTTAATAGCATTTACTGTTGTTGTTTTAGTCGTATATTTCGGACGGAAGTTGTATTTTTCATGGACGAAGCCATATAAAAGAGCGCAAGATTCTTTAGATAAGTTATCAAACAAATCAATACCGTTTCTACAAGAATTTACACAACATCCACTGTTTTATCGCTGGATTCGCACTGAAGGAAAGAAAGAACAAAATACATTAAATACTCTATTTTGTGCATCAGGTCAACGTACGAGAGAACAAGTCTTCTCGATGTTACCGAAAGAAAAGCAGAAAAAAGTGCATGTAATGGCAAAAACTACGAAAAAGTTTACGAATGAAGATATCGATGTGGCTGCGATGAAAGTGAAAGATTTCTTAAGACAAGAAACACAACAAACTGTAAAACCGACAGACTTATCATTTTACAAATTGTATTTTTATGACCGTTATCCAGACGCATTAAATACAATTCAAGCGTATAAACGCTCAATAAATCCTTCATTACAAAGAACGGTTGATGATATTACAATTTCAGTATTGAACGCACTTCCGTACTATCAAGAGCAACGCATGTTTGAACAACAACATAAACTTGAAACGTTCTTAATGAAAGATTTAACGGCCATGTTATCGTTGGTAGTACAATTACCACCTTCACAAAGACCAGAGAAGGAAGAAGAATTGAAAATCTACTTGGAAAATTTCCAAAAAGAAATGGAAGTAGTAGAGCGAGATATTCGCGACTCAATTGATCACGATTTAAATGTGAAGATGAGAGCAGCGACTGAGAAGTTTAAGAATAAATAGAAGAGATCGCCTAAAAAGTTGAATGTTTCAGCTTTTAGGCGTTTTTTTTGTGAGTTGAGAGAGTGTAATCTTTTGTGAAATTGTATATACAAACGTTAATAAGTGGTAAAATATAGAGTGTTTTTTTATACTTTGTGTAAACAATTATTATAAAAGGGGTATGATATTGTGCTAATTGAGTTAGTCATACTATTTGTAATTCTATTTTTATTTCTTGGCTACCCTATTAGTAAAGCATGGGATAGTTTCCAATTGAAGAAGGAGAATTCCTCAAGTATACTAAAGTTCGAGCCACAGGAAATATTATCAATAGGTTTGAGTTATTTTATCTTTGGTTTAGGTATTATGTGGAATGCAAATGATGTAAGAGCAGGAATACCATTACATAAATTCGAAAAGAACGGAATGATGTCTGATCAATATGCTTCTTTAGCACATGACCACATTGCGATAGTAGTTCTTTTAGTTATTTTAGGTGGAGTTTCGTATTGGAGATTAACAACAGGCTTAATAAAACTTTCACCAATATTTTATATTTTTTATAGTACTTTAATGATAGTAAACATTGTATATACATTCATCTATATTACTCATACAGGCTCTGCTTTTTATACGGAATTAGGAGGATTGAGATACATTCCAGTCTTTTGTATTCAAGTTGGAATGCTTGCATTTAGTCTATTATTCTTAGCTAAATTAAGAAATACATTAGGTTATTTCATACAATCTCAGAATGAGAAAGATTATACGCAGAGCAACAGAATTATATTATTGCTGTATCGCATTTCTTTTGGATATCAAAAAATGGCTACAGTCTGGATGATAAGTTTATTTCCTGTCTTGTTAATTGTTCAATTTATTTTAATACTGTTTGGCCAAAAACCAGATAGTTTTATAAGAGTGTTTATGGAAACAAGTAGTTTTAATTATTCTAAGATTCCCGCCCCAAGTCCTCAAATTGTCTCCGGGGATGGGCATTATTTATGTACAGTTTCTGTGAAAGGTCATAAAAACATCGTTAAGCCATTACGAACAGGAATTAGGCATGGGGAAAGAATTACAGTTAATCGACAGTTATTAATTGCGAACGCTTTTGAAAATGTAATTGAGGAGCGGGTACCAAAATGTCATAAAGTTATTCGTAATTTTTATGATAAATACGGTTATCCAATTAGTAAACATATTAATACGAAATGGTCGGCTGATTTTGTTTATATTTTAATGAAGCCACTAGAATGGTTCTTCTTATTTGTACTTTACACAGTAGATAAAAACCCTGAGAATAGAATTCATATTCAATATAGTGAACTACGAAAATAAAAGTAAGAGCCCGCATTCAAAAAAATGCGGGCTCTTACTTTTATTTTGCTTGAATAGTAGATTTACTAGAAGCCACACTTTCATTATGCAATCGATCAACTGCAGTTACGACATACGTATACGTTTCTCCAGAAATAGCGGTTTTATCTACATAAATTTCTCCAAGTTTTGTTTTTCTTACAGTAGTAAGTAAATTTTTGGGGTTTTGTATATCTACTTCATTTTTCCCATTCGTGCGGTAAATAGCGTAATAAGCAGAATCATTATCTCTATTGTCAATGATACCGATTGCAATACCTTCATTTCTTGGAATGGCACCTTTTAATGTCGGTTGTTTTGGTGGATCATGATCAATCCAAGGCATAGGCGGGATTAATGCAGGATGTATATATATGTCTTTTGAGAGTCTATCTTTAACTCCAAGTGGATTGTTATTAATATCTTTTAAGCTAAAATGCATACTACCTTTTATTTCAGGATATAGCCGGTTTAATGTAATTTGTCTTGGATATTCTTCTGGATCAGACCAAGCAGGGACGGAGTTATTATTAATTTTATAGGCCGCTTGACCGATGTATAGGTGAATCGGTTTGTTATTTGTTTCTTTAACCCACCAATCTACTAATATGTCATATGCAGCTGGTGTGAAACCTATATTCCAATATATTTGCGGTGTAATGTAGTCAATATATCCTTTTTGTATCCACTCACGTGTGTCAGCATAAAGGTCATCATAGTTTCTTTGGCCTGCGGTTGTGTTAGAGCCAGTCGGATCGTCAGCTATATTTCGCCATACACCGAACGGACTAATGCCAAACTTTACGTATGATTTTTCTTGTTTTATAGCAGTATTTAAATCTTTTACAAGTTCATTTACATTGTTACGTCGCCAATCTTCTATATTTGTAAATTTACCGTTATTATATGTTTCGTATGTTTTCTGATCTGGAAATTCTTCACCGGCTACTTTATATGGGTAAAAATAATCATCCATATGCAGCGCATCAATATCGTAATTTTGTACGATTTCTAAAGCACCTTCTGTTATAAATTTTTTCACTTCTGGAATACCGGGATTGTAATATAACTTTCCGCCATAAGGTACAACCCAATTGGGGTGTTGCCTTGCAGGGTGATTATTTGATAATCGATTTATATCAGTGTGATTCATCGTTATTCGGTATGGATTAATCCATGCGTGGAATTCTATATTTCTTTTGTGTGCTTCTTCAATCATAAATGCAAGTGGATCGTATCCGGGGTCTTTTCCTTGTGTACCCGTAATGTATTCAGACCAAGGGCCGTAATTTGAAGGATAGAAAGCATCAGCTGTTGGTTTAATTTGTACAACAACTGCATTCATACCAGTGCTTTTTACATCGTCTAATAATCTTATAAATTCTTGTTTCTGCTTTTCAATAGGTAAGCCAATTTTTGTGGGCCAATCAATATTCAGAACTGATGCGATCCATACAGCACGTAATTCATGTTTTTTGTACGTAGTATTTACTTCAGCATAAGTAGAGTGAGGGGAAATGAAAGAGAAAGGGATGAACAAGATGACGATACAACATATCATTAATAAACGTTTAACGATCATTTATACGCCTCCCTATCATATGATTATTTAAAATAATATCTGAGGTGAGGTTGGCCTTGCAATAGAGAAAATTACACATTGAAACATTAATTTAATAGGAAAAATATTTTTAATGAAATTTACTTTCATTATAACTAAATTCATTTACTACTTCATATGCTTGTTAGTAAAGTGAAACTTCCTTTCATTTGAAGGGTAATAAATTATAAGTATAGGAGGATTAATAAATGAAGGTTTTGTTTGTCTGTTCTGGAGGAATGTCCAGTGCAATTGTTGTAAACGCTTTAAAAAAAGAAGCGGAGAAAAATGGTTTGAACATGGAAGTGCATGCAATTGGAACGAATGAGGTAGAGGGAGAAGTAAAGAATGGCTGGGATGTCGTAATGGTGGCACCTCAAATAAGACACCGATTTGACTCTGTAAAAAAATTTGCAGAGGAGGAATCTATTCCGTGTGGCATCATTCCACCGCAAGCATACACGCCGCTTGGAGGCCCGACTTTATTAAAAACTGTAAATGAATTAATCAGTTAGGGGGAAGCGTTATGAATAAGTTTGTCACGTTTCTTGATAAAAACTTATCTGGCCCGATGGCAAGGCTTTCTGAGCAGAGGCATCTACAAGCAATCCGTGATGGAGTTATTTCGGCGTTACCATTTATTATAGTAGGAAGCTTCTTTTTAATAGTAGCATTTCCACCACTGCCGAAAGATAGTTTCATATCGGTTTGGGCATTAAAGAATCAAACAAGTATATTAATACCATATCGTTTAACTATGTTTATTATGTCCTTATATATAGCATTTGGAATAGGATATAATTTAGCGAAAAGTTATAAATTAGATGCTTTATCAGGAGCACAGCTTGCGGTATGTTCACTACTTTTAACATTAACGCCTGAGTTAATTGATAAAAAAGGATTTATGCTTCCAATGACAAACCTCGGAGGTCATGGATTATTTGTGACGATGATTGTCTCTATTTTATCAGTTGAGATTTTAAGATTTTGTAAGAAGAATAACGTAACGATAAAAATGCCAGAACAAGTACCACCGTCAGTATCACGTTCATTTGAAGCACTTATACCTGCAGCATTCGTTATTATTATTATGAGTCTTATTACAGTCGTTTTTAAAGTTGATTTACATTACGTTGTAGATAAACTAGCCGCACCGTTAGTAAAAGCTGGTGATAGTTACTTTGGCGTTATTATACCTGTATTTTTAATTACGTTTTTCTGGTCTTTCGGGATACACGGAGTATCAGTTGTAGGTACTGTGGCAAGGCCGCTTTGGGATGTGTATTTAGGAAAGAACGGTGAAGCTGTAGCAAGTGGAGCGAGTCATTTTCCGTTTATTGCACCAGAACCGTTTTATCAATGGTTTATTTGGATTGGTGGTTCGGGCGCAACGTTAGGGCTTGTGTTAGCTATGATCGTATTTGGTCGATCAAAATATTCGAAAGCATTATCGAGAACGTGTATTGTTCCGGGGATTTTTAATATAAATGAACCGGTTATATTCGGTTTGCCGATTGTATTAAATCCAATTTTAATTATTCCTTTCGTCATTACGCCGCTAGTAACAGCGACTATTGCTTATGCCGCAACGGCAATGGGATTTGTAACGCCAACTCATATTATGCCACCATGGACACTACCAGCCCCAATTGGTGCATATTTAGCTACAGGTGGAGATTGGCGTGCTATTGTATTAGTCTTAATAAATATAGCTATATCATTCCTTATTTATTTACCATTCTTTAAAATGTACGACAAAAATATGCTTGAAATTGAAAAGCATGGTGACGGGGAATCTGTTAATCCTTAATCTGCATGCTGTTATTTTGAGTGATAGACTTCTGTCTATCACTTCTTTCACATTAAAACCAGTAAGGGGGGAATAAAATGAATATAAAATTTAGTTATAAAGGTGTATTTTTATTATTATTTGGAGTGATTTGTTCAAATTTACTTTTTGTCCCTTTATTAGGCATGCTAAATCTATCGCAAATGCATAGTATATGGCTCGTTACAAGCATTGCGGCAAGCGTTTTGCTTACGATAGTTGTTTCTTTCATCGATGGGTCGTTTGCATCGAAAGCTCAATTGTTTTTTAGATTTATATTGTTTTCGATTGGTTGTACGTTGGTTACTTACATGATTGTTTTTTAGTAAATAGGAGGTCATGCACGTTATGTATATTGCAGGGGTAATGTCCGGTACATCATTAGACGGAATAGATGTAGCACTCGTTCATATAGAAGGAAGCGGTGTAGATTCTAAAATTGAACCCATCTATTTTACTACAGTTCTATTTTGTAATGATATAAAAAATGAGATCCAACAAGCGTTATCAATTGAAACTTCGAATGTCCAACTTATATGTAGTTTGAATTTTAAACTTGGTTTATTCTTCGCCAATGCTGTAAAGGAAGTTTGTAAAGAGGCCAATTTTCCTTTGAGACAATTAGATTTAATAGGTTCTCACGGACAAACGATTTATCATCAGCCAAAGCAAGAAGGGAATATTATTTCTTCAACATTGCAAATTGGGGAACCAGCAGTAATAGCATATGAAACGAACTCGACGGTTATCTCGAATTTCCGAACAATGGACATGGCGGCAGGGGGACAAGGTGCACCACTTGTACCATATTCAGAAGTTATTTTATATCAGCATCAAACTAAAAATAGACTGCTACAAAATATTGGTGGGATTGGGAATGTTACAGTGCTTCCAAGTAAACGAAGTAATGAGAGTGTTATTGCTTTTGATACGGGACCAGGCAACATGGTAATCGATGAAGTATGTCAAAGATTATTTCATGTACCATATGATCAAAATGGTTGGATTGCAAAGCAGGGGGTAGTTGTAGATGAAATTTTAACATACTGTATGAACCATCCATTTTTGAACATAAAACCACCAAAATCAACAGGTAGAGAACAGTTTGGAGAAGCGTTTGTGACTGAATTATTGAATCGATTTAAAAAGCATAGTAAAGAAAATATATTGGCAACTGTCACGATGTTTACAGCATGTTCAATTGTTCATCATTATAAGGCGTTTATTTTGCCGTATTATGAAATTGATGAGGTGATTTTAGGTGGTGGTGGAAGTTATAATAATACACTTGTTGAAATGTTACGGAATGGATTAAGAGAAGAGAAATGTAGCATATGTATACAAGAAGATATTGGTCATTCTTCAGCAGCGAAAGAAGCAATTGCATTTGCTATTTTAGCAAACGAAACGTATCATCGTAATCCGAGTAATGTGCCGAGCGCAACAGGTGCTAAGAATTCCGTAATTTTAGGGAATATAACATTCCCTCCATACGCAGATGAAAATGAGGCGAACATATGAAGTATATGATTGGAGTAGATGGCGGGGGAACGAAGACGGAGGCCATTGCATTTGATCAAGATGGAAATGAAGTTGTAAGAGGTACGAGCCGATTTGGAAATGTATTAATAGATTTTGATCAGGCACTGTTGCATATTATGGAAGCAATTGATCAATGCCAGAAGAGTTTAATAAATGGGCATTGCGTTTGTATTTGTTTAGGAGTAGCTGGTATAAGCGGAGCGAATACAAATGAATTAACATTACGTTTTAAAAAGAAATACGGAACAAAAATTGAAATTTTTAATGATGCAATGATTGCGCATGCAGCAGCTTTAAAAGGTAAGGATGGAATATTAACTATAGGTGGTACAGGTGCAATTTGTATCGGAAAGAAAGAAGAAGTATATCAGTATAGCGGTGGATGGGGACATATTTTAGGAGATGAGGGGAGCGGATATTGGATTGCATTACAAGCTTTAAAGAAAATGGCAATTCAGTTCGATCAAGGAATCAGTCTTTGTCCATTGAGTTTGAATATTCAAAGGCAGTTTCAACTTTTGACACCGTCTCATATAAAAAGCTTAGTATATACTTCTTCTAAAGATAAAATTGCAGCAATCGCGCCATTAGTTATTCAGGAAGCGAGAAATGGCAATGATGATGCGCATGAAATTATGATGCAAGCTGGAAAGGAATTAGCAAGGATTACAGTAAATGTTTATAACAAGTTGAACTTTAAGTACTCAACGCCAATTGCAGTAAGTGGCAGTATATTGCGTTTAGTTCCTGAAATATTTGCTGTATTTCAGAAATGCTGTGAAGAAAGTATGAAAGAAATTACATTCGTAGCACAAGCAGAAATGGCAGTGAAAGGAACATATTATTTAATGAGGGATATATATTTTAAAAAATAGTGTATGAGAATTTTTGTATGATTTGTAAAAATATGATGTTAAAATGTATAAAGGGATGTATGTTAAAAACGTACAATATACGTAGTAATTGAATATTGTATATGTATTCCCATGTAGAAAGTGAATGATTACATGATTAATAGTATGCAGTTTTTATATTTGGTGGCTTCTTATTTAATTGGAAACATATTGACCGCTTATATAGTAACAAAATTGAGACATAACGTTGATATTAGGGATGAAGGAAGCGGAAATCCTGGCGCAAGAAATATGGGGCGCGTATATGGAAAAGGGTATTTCATCGCTACATTTTTAGGTGATGCGATTAAAGGGGCAATAGTTGTTGCTGTAGCAAAATCTCTTTTTAAAGATCCTACATTCGTAATGTTAACATTATTGGCCGTTATTATTGGACATATTTACCCAGTTTTATTTAAAGGCAAGGGCGGTAAAGGTATTTCAACATTTATAGGAGGACTAATCGCATTTGATTATTTGATAGCGCTTACCCTCTTAGGCATTTTTATTGTATTTTATTTAATATTTAAAGGGTTTACGAAGCCAGGACTAATTACGATTGCTTGTTTACCAATTTGTATGATTCTTTATTCTTATTCTATTGTTACCACTATATTAAGTGGAATGATTATTGTACTTATTCTATATGTAAATCGAGAATAAAATGAATGTTTAATAAGTGGAGATAATCTCCACTTATCATTTTTTATTAAATAGATAAAGGAGATAAGGCATGGGGTTAATTTATAAAGTTGCTGATCAAGATTGGGAATTTGAAAGTATACATAAATTAAATTATAAAACTTTTGTGGAAGAGATACCACAACATGAAGAAACGAAAGACCGGTTTCGTATAGATCGGTTTCATAAAGAAAATACATATTTAATTTGTTTAGATGAGGATAGATTAGTAGGTATGGTCGCAGTGCGGGAAAAACGACCATTCTCGTTAGATTATAAAATCTCAAATTTAGATGTTTATTTGCAAGAGCATGGAGAAAAAGTGTATGAAATTCGTTTACTTTCAGTAGAACGTGAATATAGAAATGGAAGAGCGTTGTTAGGATTAATTCGTTTTCTACATCGTTATTTGCTTCTAAACGGATATGAATTAGCACTCATTTCTGCAACAACACGTGAACTAGCTTTATATAAGCAAATGGGATTCAAATCTTTCCATACGTTAGTTGGTACAGAAGAAGCAACCTTCCAGCCAATGTATGTTACTCCTGCTATGTTTGAAGAGTCGAGTGTTGGGGGGATTATGACGAAAGAATATACGTTTTTACCTGGTCCAGTAGATATTGAAGAGAATGTTCGAAAGGCATTTTCTACGCGGCCTATTTCGCATCGATCTAAGTCATTTCAAGTGACAATGGACAATGCGAAAAAACGGTTACTTCACATGACAAAAGCAAAACATGTACAGCTTATGTTAGGAACAGGGACGTTAGCAAATGATGCGATTGCTTTACAGTTACGTTCTTTAAAAGGGAAAGGACTAATATTAACAAATGGAGAATTTGGAAATAGATTAGTTGGACATGCAAAACGAGCTTGGTTACATTTTGATACGTATAAAAAAGAAATGGGAGAACCGTTTATTTATAACGAATTAGAAGAAATAATAACAACTGGAAATTATGAATGGCTTTGGTTTGTTCATCATGAAACATCTACTGGAATGTTAAACGATTTAGACGAGTTAAATACTCTTTGTAACGAGAATCAAATGAAACTATGTGTAGATTGTATAAGTTCAATTGGAGCAATACCATTAGACCTGAAAGATGTGTATTTTGCAAGTGGTGTTAGCGGTAAAGCGATTAAATCATATACCGGAATTTCTTTCGTTTTTCATAACCACATTGTAAAAATAAACGAGGCTGTGCCGGCCTATATGGACATTGGCATGTATGAAGAAAATGAAAGCATTCCATACTCACAATCATGGAATTTAATTTACGCATTGCAAGAAGCGTTGAAGAGATTTGAAGATGAAAAGGCATTTGTAAAAATTAAAGAGACATACGATTATGTTGAAGAAGTTATTACTGATATGGGGTTAAAGCTTGTTTCACCTAAAGAACATGCCGCGCCAATTATACTTACTATTGTATTGAGCGAAGATCATTCTTCTAAAGTAGTAGGCGATGCGTTAGCATTACAAGGATACATTGTTCATTATGAGTCATCTTATTTGCAAAAGAATAATTGGATTCAAATTGCATGTTTAAATCATTATAAAGAACGCGATATGAAGAGGATGTTAAATTGTTTGCAAATGTGTTTATTTTAGAGTGGGGTACATATATAAAGACTTTTTCTTTTCGTATAAAGGAGCTAAGACTTACGAAAACTTAGGAATAGAACATTGGAAGAGGTGTAAGTATGATAACTAGAAAACTACCATTACATATAGACGATATTAAAAAAGCTCACAAAATTCTAGATAGAAATGCTCGTAAAACGCCATTAGTAAAATCGTTTTACTTGACTAGTAAAACGGGCGGAGAAATTCATTTGAAATTAGAAAATATGCAATTAACGGGTTCTTTTAAATTTCGTGGCGCATTTAATAAAATGTCGCGGCTCACGGATCAAGAAAAAGAAAGAGGTGTAATTGCATGTTCAGCAGGTAATCATGCACAAGGAGTTGCATTATCTGCTCATTTACTCGGTATTAAGAGTAAAATTGTTATGCCAATTTCTGCACCGCAGGCGAAAGTTGAAGCAACTAAAGGATATGGATCTGAAGTAATTTTACATGGTGAAACCTTTGATGATGCAAAGGCAAAATGTGAAGAAATTATAAGGGAAACAGGTGAAACATACTTACATCCATATGATGATGTAGAGGTAATGGCTGGTCAAGGTACAATTGGATTAGATATTCTTGATGATATGTGGGATGTAGATACTGTCATTGTACCAATAGGTGGAGGCGGAATTATTTCTGGTATTTCTGTAGCATTGAAATCTTTTAATCCATCCATTAATATAATTGGTGTCCAAGCAGATAATGTTCACGGAATGAAGGCATCTTACGATAAAGGCGCAATCGTAGAACATTATGAGGCGCCTACTATTGCAGATGGTTGTGCAGTTAAAATACCAGGCGAATTAACATTTGAAATTGTAAAAGAATTAGTAGATGATATTGTAACTGTATCAGAAAAAGAGCTGGAAGTAGCGATGAAAGATTTATTACAACGTGGGAAAGCTGTTGTAGAAGGTGCAGGTGCGTTAGCAACTGCTGCACTTCTTGCAGGAAAAGTTGATAGCTATACAAAAGGGAAAAAGGTAGTAGCAGTTATATCTGGTGGGAACGTGGACTTACAGCGCATATCGAGTGTATGTGAGCACTTTTTTGTTGCTAATGAAGTAAAATAGTTTTATGAAAGAAGAGCTAAGAGAAATAATCTTAGCTCTTACTTTTTGTCTACCGTTTACTGTAAGTAGCGATAAACTTGCAGAATTTTCCGTTTAATTAATTGTATTATTTAAGCGCCAATTTTTGCACATATCTTTAATGTTACAATAATTATTTCAATATTGTCGAAACGTAAGCAGAAATTTAATATAATAGTCTTAATGTGCTAATGAGCGGTGAGGAGGGCAGGTCATGAATAAAGAAGAACAGGTCATGAACGGTTTCAGGGAATTATATAATAAGCTGGTTTGGCTTAATAAAGATAAGATGGAAGAAGGTCTTAAAGGGTTTAAGTCTTCTGAAGTCCACTGTATTGAATATATTGAAAACAATGCAGATTCTAACGTGACACAACTCGCAGAGGCTTTTTATGTGACTCGTGGTGCTATAAGTAGAATGACTAAGAAGCTCATACAAAAAGGCCTTGTTGAAAGCTACCAAAAGTCAGAAAATAAGAAAGAAATTTATTTTAGGCTCACCGAACAAGGGAAAGAAATTTATAAAATCCATGAAGATCTGCACAAAGAGTTTCAAGAGCGGGATAAAGCTGTATTTGAGCAAGTAACTGAAGAAGAATTCAACAGTATAATTAGCTTTGTGGAAAAGTATAGTAGACATTTGGATGCAGAAATAAAGAAACAAGGTATACATATTAAATCGTAATACATTTTAATAATAAAGTGAAACTTTAATCAGTGGGGTTTTCTTCATCTCCACTGATTATCAGCCCTCACCAATCGGGCTTTTACGGGCAGCCTTACTCTAATGAGAATAGGCTGCTTTTTTATTATTTTATTTTTATTGACTAATCAACAAAACAGAGTTATTATTTTGTTGACAAAGCAACAAAATCTTTAGGAGAGAAGTTAAATGTCTATATTTAGATCGGAAAATGAAAGGGAAACTGAAAAAAGCATAGATAAACATGCTTTACTATTCGGACTTATTTCTGTATTTCTTTGTGGTATAGGTTTCAGTATCATCATGCCTGTAGTCCCATTCTTAGTACAGCCATATACAAGTAATCCGGAAGAACAAGCATTAGTTGTTACACTACTAACTTCCGTATATGCCGCCTGCGTGTTTTTAGCTGCTCCAGCACTCGGGGCTTTAAGCGATAAGTATGGCCGTCGTCCATTACTTTTAATATGCTTATTTGGTTCTGCAATCGGGTACTTAGTTTTTGGCATAGGAGGAGCTTTATGGGTACTATTTGCTGGACGGATAATAGAAGGTATAACAGGTGGGAGCATAAGTACTATCTTCGCATATTTTGCAGACATCATTCCAAAAGAGCAGAGAACGAAATACTTTGGATGGGTGAGTGCGGTTGTAGGTGCGGGAACTATTATTGGACCAACTCTTGGGGGCTTACTTGCAAAGTTTGGTCATTCTGTACCATTATACTTTGGAGCGTTCATAACTTTATTAAATGTTTTATATGGTATGAAATACATGCCTGAGAGTCTTGACAAAAATAACAGGTTAAAAGAGATTACTTTTGTAAGGTTAAATCCTTTTGCACAGCTAGCAAACATACTTTCCATGAAAAATTTAAAATGGTTACTTGTCTCAGCGTTTTTACTTTGGATACCTAACGGATCTTTACAAGCAATTTTCACGCAATTTACAATGGATACTTTCAGTTGGAAACCTGCATTAATCGGACTTATGTTTTCAATTTTGGGCTTTCAAGACATTGTTTCACAAAGTTTTATAATGCCAAAGCTTTTAATCAAGCTTAGTGATAAACAAATAGCAATTCTTGGGATGGTTTCGGAGATTATAGGATACAGTTTTATTGCGGCATCAGCTTTGCTTTCACTCTATCCACTACTTATCGTTGGAATGCTGATGTATGGTTTTGGGGATTCAATTTTCGGGCCTTCATTCAACGGGATGCTTTCAAAGTCTGTCAGTTCTAGTGAACAAGGAAGGATTCAAGGTGGAAGCCAATCTATTCAAGCTTTAGCAAGAATGATTGGTCCTATTCTTGGAGGACAAATCTATGTATCACTTGGTCATGCCGCACCTGCTTTTATGGGTATGATTCTTATAGTAGCGGCAATAGCAGTTTTGTATAAGGGGACACATGCAACTGTATAACCAGATAGATATAAGAACAAATAAAAGGGAGTCAGAACTTAGGAACAAGTGCTGACGCCTTATTTGTTTACGGTTTGAGAGCTAAGAGAAATACTTTTGTTTAGGGATTTATTCTGCTATGCTCTCATGGTGAAGGGGAATATTCAGTGAGGTGGAACTATCATTAATTACAGTTAGCTTTATTTGAAAGTAAAAAGGTAGGTAAATGACTAGATAATTTCATTATGCTTGTGCTGAAGTAAATAATGATTCCATCTTTACTTTGCTCTTTTCTCGAATTTCAGCATCTGCGTGTCTCATAACGTATTTATGCGCTACAGCGATTGCTAAAACATCATCTAATAAGCCAATCCCAATAATAGCAGCTATATCTGGAATGAAATCGATTGTTAATACGTAATAAGATAAAACGGCTAATATTATGAATTTCGCCTTAGTAGGTAATTCTTTCTTTTTCATTGTGTAGAATAAAATAATACTTTCATATACGCTAGATTTACCGAGGTTTACAGAGCTTTTTTTGAACTTTTTCCAAAGTGTCTGTTTCTCCATATAAACACTCCTTTTACAAAATATAGATTTTTTAAAAGGATGGACAAAGAAGTGAGA
Organism: Bacillus sp. SRB3LM; assembly: GCF_015712745.1. Taxonomy (NCBI): domain Bacteria; kingdom Bacillati; phylum Bacillota; class Bacilli; order Caryophanales; family Bacillaceae; genus Bacillus; species Bacillus sp. SRB3LM. The sequence continues at coordinate 241,053 of NZ_VWVQ01000067.1, read as the reverse complement.
GATTAATCAATTTTATTGTTTTTCTTAATTATATATTTCCATAAAAATAGGGGATTACCTGTTTAAAATAATATAATGTGGATTATACAATGATTCACATTGTTCCGTTACATAGTATATATATTGTAAAATGTATGTGGATGATTTAGTTATTATTATGCATTTTATAAGCGGTATGGGGGAAGAAAAATGAAAATAATAGAACTACCAATTGAATTCGAATTTAACGGGCAAAAACAATGTGTTTATCCAAGTTTAATTATAGTACATAATGAATTAACATTAGTCGATACAGGATATACAAGTTTTTTACCTTTAATTGAAAATGCAATATTAAAACATGGATATGAGATGAAAAACTTAAAAAATATAATTATTACTCATTATGATGATGATCATCTAGGGGCTTTATATGATTTCAAAGTGAAATATCCTCATATTAATATTATTGCTAGTGAAATTGAATCTAACTATATTAGTGGTGATATAAAATCAGAGAGGTTAGTTCAAGCTGAAGAAATGTTAGAACGTATGCCAAATGAAGAAAAAGAATTTGGTAAATGGTTTATACAACAGTTAAAAAATATAAAACATATTTCCGTCGATGAAAAAGTGCATGATGGTCAAATGATTTTGAATAATGAATGTCAAATAGTAGCGACGCCAGGACATACTTCGGGGCATATTTCATTATATTTTCCGAATTTAGATTGTGTAATTACGGGAGATGCGGCTGTTCAAGAGAATAGTGAGTTAGTAATAGCTAATCCGAATTTTTGTTTAGATATAGAAAAAGCGAAACAGTCTTTAAATAGGATTAAAAGTTTTAAAGCAGCAGAGTATTATTGCTATCATGGAGGAAAGCTTACTGTATAAACTAATGAAAACCGGTCTTTCCTAAATCGAAAAGATCGGTTTTTTAGTTCATATATTTTGCGATTTCGAGCAAATCAGTAACATTATATTTCGGTAAAATTGAAATATATATGTAAAGAAGAATATATATAATTTGAGCAAGAGTATAGGGGGGAGAAGATGGGTTCGTTATTTGATGTAATAGCAAAATTAAGAAGTTCATTTTGTCTTCTACTAACATGGAAGCATTAATAAAATCTGAGAAAAAGCAAAAAGAATTTGTTCGTCTAGTACACGATGAATATAAAAAAAGAAGATAAGAATTTTTTTATTTTTCATATTTGGCGAAACAAATGGTACAATGAAAGCTAATGTGAAAAATAAGGAAAAGAAGTGGTCTATTTGAAAAACTTTTTAGAATTAGGAATTAGTGAAACTTTTAATCATACATTACGTGAAAATGGAATTACAGAAGCAACACCAATTCAAGAGAAGGCAATTCCTGTTATTATGTCAGGTAAAGATATTATTGGGCAGGCGAAAACAGGAACGGGTAAAACGTTAGCATTCGTGTTACCGATTTTAGAAAAAATCGATCCAGCGTCTAGTGATGTTCAGGCTTTAATTGTTGCACCAACAAGGGAACTAGCACTGCAAATTACAACTGAAATTAAAAAAATGCTTGTTCAAAGAGAAGATATTAATGTACTAGCGATATATGGTGGACAAGATGTTGCGCAACAGTTGAGAAAATTAAAAGGTAATACACATATTGTTGTAGCAACACCGGGACGATTATTAGATCATATACGCCGTGAAACAATTGATTTAAGTAATCTTTCAACAATTGTATTAGATGAAGCGGATCAAATGCTTTATTTTGGTTTCTTATATGATATTGAAGATATTTTAGATGAGACACCAGGTAGTAAACAAACGATGTTATTCTCAGCAACGATGCCAAAAGATATTAAAAAATTGGCGAAGCGTTATATGGATGAACCGCAAATGATTCAAGTACAAAGTGAAGAAGTAACAGTTGATACAATTGAGCAGCGTGTCATTGAGACGACAGACCGTGCAAAGCCAGATGCACTTCGTTTTGTTATGGATCGTGATCAGCCATTTTTAGCTGTTATTTTCTGCCGTACAAAACTTAGAGTAAGTAAACTTTATGATAATTTAAAAGGACTAGGTTATAATTGTGCTGAACTTCATGGTGATATACCTCAAGCGAAACGTGAAAGAGTTATGAAGAGTTTCCGCGAAGCTAAAATTCAGTACTTAATCGCAACGGATGTAGCAGCTCGTGGACTTGATGTAGATGGTGTAACGCACGTATTTAACTTTGATATCCCTGAAGATGTAGAAAGTTATATTCACCGCATTGGCCGAACAGGACGTGCAGGTGGATCAGGTCTTGCAATTACGTTCGTTGCAGCGAAAGATGAAAAACATTTAGAAGAAATTGAAAAAACGCTTGGTGCACCAATACAAAGAGAAATAATTGAACAACCAAAGATAAAACATGTTGATGAAAATGGAAAACCGGTACCAAAGCCGGCTCCGAAGAAATCAGGTCAAAATCGTCAAAGAGATAGCCGCGAAGGTTCAAGAAGTGATTCAAGACGTGATTCCAGAAATAGCTCAAGAAGTGGTTCAAGAAATAGTTCGAGAAATAGTTCTAGAAATGAAAATAACCGATCATTTAATAAGCCAAGTAATAAAAAAGGTAGTACAAAGCAAGGTCAGCAAAGGCGTGGTCGTTAAATAGTTATAATTGTAAAAGAGTCGCAAAATATTGTGGCTCTTTTTTTGTTTGTATACAACAAGGATGATGGCAAGAAAAAACAAAAATTTCATTCACCGTATTTGAAATTTATAAAGGAAATTTTATAGTCCAAAACCATTAGAGCAAGGATATTACTATCATTCAGCAGAACACTTTGATTAAAAGAAAAGGTATTGAAGCGAGCGAGTATTTTCATTACACATTCTGCAATTATCGAAATAGAACAAGAGAAGTTTATGAAGGATTAAACTCGTATTGGTGTACGATTGTTGGAAACTGGAAAACTAATTTGTTAGTTTTGATCGATGAGGAACTCGAGAAGCACCACTGCCATCCTTATGGGGAAATTGCTTATGACGATGAAGGTAATGTAGTGATAATATGCGAAATAAGAAAAAAGGACTAGCAGTCGTACCTGCCGTCCTTTAATAGGAGAAAAAGTAATCTTGTTTAGAACTACGCATAAACAGAAAATCTGCTTGTAATTAGTTTTACCCTAAATATACATGTCTATACAAAAAAGGGATAAGTAAAAGATACTTATCCCCGGAAGGGAAATCCCAAGCACCAAAATGGCTCGTATTGGTCTGCAGGTTCAAAAGTAGTATATGTAAAACGAAAAATCTCATACAAAAAGCAGACAACGATTTTGGTTGTCTGCCAGTGAGCTCAATGAGTTAGCTAATTGTGATAATTTGCATCCCCATTGCGAGAAGAGTGAAGCTGCTAGTTCAAACAGCTTGTTGGTATTATTTTCGATTTCTTAAAAAATATACAGAGAAAGCAGATAAGTGAAGAACCTACCTGCTTTTGCTGTAACAAAAGATAAGAGGTATTAGCCGTGGACACGGCGGCTTGAAAATAGTATGTATTTTTATTTAAAAAATATTCAAGGGGTGAAGAAACATGGAATGTTTAATAAAGGTGTTTGTTTTATTAATCAGTTAATTAATAAAACAAAATAGTTATTTGGGAGAAAGGGAAAATGAATATGAGATGAATTGAAGCTGTTGAAGAATTACTTGAAGTGATGAAAGAATGCTTTTGGAACGGAACATCTTTAAAGGGGAAGCTAATGATTTTAATATTGTATCTTGGCTGATTGAAAAAGCGACGCGTAAAACAAAATAAAGATTTCATTTTGTAGCAATGGAGAATAGATATGTGTACTTATTGGGGGAAAGTAGATAAAGAGTTCTTTAAGAGGCAAGAACCGGAACAAAATAAAAGAGCGGCTAGCAAAAGCTAACTGCTCAATACTCAATACAAGGAGATACAGAGAAGACTACTTTAAATGAATGTTGGCATACAGCCTACATACAGTATTGACCGAATGTTTATTTTAAATTCAATTTATTTAAAGTAAACATCCCAACAGATAAAATGGTTGCGCCTGCTACAGAACCTAGCCAGTCTCTCCAACCTAATGTATTTAAAGATGCATCTGTTAAATCCGTAATTAAGAAGATGGCAAACATTAATACACCAAATGTTAAGCATCCCCAAAATGTTTGCAAATATTTAATCATCTTCTTTCGGAATTTGCTCATATAAATCACCCTTATTAATAATTTATATTTTTATAAATAAATTATCGCATGTGCAAAAATTAAAAGTGCGAAATATGCAATATTACATATTGGAACTCAACAAAATACTCCATTGATAAGTACATAGATCGAACGGAGGGGAACCGTATCGTATGAATCAATTGTCATTTTTTGAAGTCATCGATGTAAAGGAGATGCGCTGACTTGTGGTGAAGGAGCTGAAAAACTACAAAGTGTTGTGCGTCTGGATAAAGAATCGAGAAAAATAGGATCAAGCGGAGGGCATCGTTCTTTTCCTAAAATGAAAGGTGACGATAAGAAACATGAGATACGTTTTAAACAAATTGAGCGGACGTTAAAAAATAAAAATTTATAAAGGAAATGGAAAGTATGGTGTTGTATATGTACGATAATAGGAAACTTTTTGCAAACTAAACATATAATTTTAATAGACCGACAGTCGGTCTGGTGGGAAGGAGAACTTGAATGCGAATTGTAAAGGAGTATGAGGAGCGTAGAAAGGAAATTTTAGAAACAGCTGAGCGTTTGTTTCTTACGAAAGGTTATACGAAAACAACCGTGAATGATATTTTAAAAGAAATTGGTATAGCAAAGGGGACGTTTTATCATTATTTTAAGTCGAAGGAGGAAGTAATGGATGAAATCATTATGAGGATTATTAAAGAGGATGTCACTAAGGCGAAAAGGATTGTCTCCAATCCCGATATCCCCGTTTTAGATAAGTTATTTAAAATTTTAATGGAACAATCACCAAAATCAGGAGATGTAAAAGAAAAAATGATCCAACAATTCCATCAACCAAATAATGCAGAAATGCATCAGAAAAGTTTAGTGCAATCCATTATACATTTATCTCCTGTATTAACGGAAGTTTTAGAGCAAGGAATAGAAGAAGGCATATTTTATACTCCATACCCACAAGAAACAATTGAATTATTACTCTCTTCAGCACAAGTCATATTTGATGATGGTTTATTCCAGTGGAAAACGGAAGAAATGATGAGAAGAGCTAAGGCTTATATTAAAATGATGGAAGTATCTGTTGGAGCGAAAGAAGGGTCCTTTAATTATATGATCGAGGTTTTAATGAAACAGAAATAGCTTTTTTCTGTTTGGGTATTATAGACCGGCAGTCGGTCTATGCTAAATGAAGGAGGTGATGAGGATGCCAGCAAGTATTCAATCTTCCTTGAAAGATTTTCACTTAATGGTAAGTGGTCAAATTATTACTATTTTAGGTTCAACACTATTACGTTTTGCACTGTCTTTATATGTGCTAGATATAACAGGACGTGCCGATATATTTGCAGGGTTATATGCCGTAACGAGTATCCCGTTTTTGTTAGCTCCTCTTGGCGGAGCGATAGCAGATCGTTTCAACCGCCGTAATGTAATGGTCATTTTGGATTTTATAAACGCTGCTATTGTATTAAGTTTTATAGTTTTGTTATTAACTGAATCGATATCTATTTTATTGATTGGAACAATTATGTTTTTACTAGCAGTCGTTAGTGCAATGTACGCACCAGTTGTTATGGCAAGTATTCCGCAATTAGTTCCAGAGAAAAAGTTAGAACAAGCAAACGGTATCATAAATGGTGTGCAAGCATTATCTAATATAGTTACTCCTGTATTAGGAGGAATATTGTATGGCATAATTGGTTTGAAAATACTCGTAATAACAAGTTGTCTTGCTTTCTTTTTATCTGCGATTTTAGAAATGTTTATTACAATGCCATTTATAAAAAGAATACAGGAAGGCCATATCGTACCTACACTTGTAAAAGATATGAAAGAAGGTTTTCTTTATGTTTTAAAGCAACCTTTTATTTTGAAGGCTATGTTACTTGCAGCTTTACTAAACTTAATTTTGACACCGTTATTTGTTGTCGGAGGACCTATTATGTTACGAGTAACTATGCAGAGTAGCGATATGATGTATGGAATTGGAATGGGATTAATTGATTTTGCAACCATATTAGGGGCATTGTCAATCGGTTTCTTTGCTAAAAAGTTACAGATGAAAAGATTATATAATTGGATGTTTATCATAGCTTTATTAGTAATACCAGTGGCACTATCAGTTACACCGTTTACTCTTAATTTAGGATACTATCCACCATTTATCCTCTTTATACTTTCTTCTCTTCTAATCGCAATGATTATGACAATTGTATCCATCTATGTGATTACTGTAGTCCAAAAGAAAACACCAAATGAAAATCTAGGAAAAGTAATGGCAATTATAACAGCGGTATCTCAATGTATGGCACCAATTGGGCAAGTCGTATATGGTTTTATGTTTGAAGGATTCAGTACGAAAATTTATTTACCTATATTAGCTATTAGTTTCATAATGATAATAATAGCGGTGGTGACGAAGAAAATATTAAGAAATGAAGGGAACTAGCTTCATATGCTTAGAGTATTAGCGAAACCCAATCCTAATCAATTCTTCATCATTTATTTCAATTACGAATCTATATTCTTTGTCTAATAGCCAGTAATAAAAACTGACTGCATCAACGTCAACTAGTGATTGGAATACTTTATCAAGATTTGTACTTACTACAGGGATTTCATAGTTATCCCATATTATAAAAATCTGTTCGTCAAAATCTAGTTGGTTTGCTCTAATAAGGGAAATTAGTTGTTCTTTGTTCGAAGCTATGAATTGATTATCTATCTGTTCCCAATATATTCTTCCCGAGACAGTTATAGGAAATGAATTAATTAAAATAGTAGCAATCTGCTGGCTTTTTTCTTGGGAGAAAATGAGAGTTTCGTTTCCTAGGGATTCAAGGCATTCACTAAACAAAGGGTTTGTGTCATTGTTGTTTTTGGTTTTCAGTGCTCTTAACTTTTGTCGCAATTTCCATTGTCTTGACGATCTATCATCCATTTTTAACATTCCTTATACAATTATTTAAGAATGAGTATAGCATATAAGGGAAGTCTTTATGAAAAGGAACTTTTTAAATATAAATTAAACAAAAGCGTTATTTGAAAAAAAAGCCTTTTAAGGAAAGATAAGAGGCCATCAAAAAATATAACAACATAAAAAAATATATTATGTTTATACAATTTGAAAAGTTGATGGAAATAATAAAATGTATAAAATTCTTATAAAAAAAGCCCTAGGATTAGGGGATCTAGGGCTTCCTCTGTTGGTATATCTCACACGACATTATAAAAAGAAAAGAACTTAATGAAGATAACACATGAATGTTTCGTAAATGTATCAAAAAAAGTGAACAAAAGCGTTATTTTAAGGAGCATGATATATCATCAAGGGCTTTATAAATATAACTATACATTCGGTAAAAGAGATATCTTGGATTGTATTTTTGTTTCCAGTTCATAATAAGTCCCCCTTATACAAATAGTTTAATTATATTATACAGTTATTAATGCGAATGTTAAGAAACCTTGATATGAATTAAGGTGAATTTAAACAAGTTACAACGAACAGTGGACCTAAGGGATAGAAGAGAAAATAAAGGATGTTTGTCTTCGGCATAAATTACGATATGGATATCGAAGAGTGACCGCAACTCTTCGGAAAATGGGGCTGTGTGTAAATCATAAAAAAGTATTATGAATCATGAGGCAAAATCAGATTCTCTCAAAAGTTGGTCGAAAGAAAAAGAAATATATCAGTGGTGCGGAGCCAGTAGTAGCCCCTCATCGATTGGAACGCCAATTCGATGCATCCGCACCAAATGAAAGGTGGTTTAGGTATTTTGATAGGTGTCCCGTTTTCGGGGTTCACTTCAAAATGTAGGAGTTTTTTCTTTGTTTGAAAGTTCAAAAAGATATATAATAATTTTCTGACTATTAATTTATGGAGGGGTGTTAATGAAAAATGAAACGTTACACACACAAGAAGACATTTTAAAAATGCTTGATTCATTATTAAGACCTGCAGAACCATTTTGGAATGAATTTTATGAGAATAGAGAAAAGGATGTTCCATTTTTTGAAAATGTTCCAGATGAGAACCTAGTTTCGTATATACAAAAAGAGAGAGTTTCAAAAGGGAAAGTATTAGAACTTGGGTGTGGTCCAGGTAGAAATGCCATTTATTTAGCGACTCAAGGATTTGATGTAACAGCAGTGGATTTATCTGTAGAAGGCATTAATTGGGCTAAAGAAAGGGCATTGGCAAAAGAGGTAGCAATTCATTTTATTTGTGATTCAATTTTTAATTTAGAGGTTCAAAACGAATTTGATTTTGTATACGATTCGGGCTGTTTGCATCACATTCCACCGCATAGAAGAATAAATTATGTGGATTTAATTAAAAACTCATTAAAATCGGGTGGTTATTTCGGATTAACATGTTTTGCGGCAGGTGATTTAGATGAGCGAAATGGATCGGAAATAACAGATTGGGACGTATATAGAGGGTGGAGTCTACAAGGGGGTCTTGCATACTCGGAAGAAAAGTTAAGAGAGATATTTAAAGAATTTGAGGTAATTGAGATTAGAAGAATGAAACAAATGAAACAACCGAAAGAAATGTTTGGAGAATCATTTCTTTGGACAGCATTATTTAAGAAGAAATAATAAAGTAGATAATTGACAAACTCATCGTTTTTATAGACAATATATTAAAAGGAACGTACGTTTGGTTTTTTGGCGTATGTTTTACATAAATACATAACAAGGGGCTGTCTCCATATGAGTAACGCAAATCAAAAAATTACTACGTTTTTAATGTTTGAGGGCAAAGCTGAGGAAGCAATGAATTTTTATACGTCACTATTTGATCAATCAGAAATTGTAAGTATTTCTCGCTACGATGAAAATGGACCTGGTAAAGAGGGAACTGTAATTCATGCAACTTTTACGCTAAATGGCCAAGAGTTTATGTGCATTGATAGTTATGTAAATCATAATTTTACATTCACTCCAGCTATGTCTCTTTATGTAACTTGTGAGACAGAAGAAGAAATTGAAACGGTCTTTCATAAACTAGCGCAGGATGGAGCGATTCTTATGCCTTTAGGTTCTTATCCGTTTAGTAAAAAGTTTGGCTGGTTAAATGATAAGTATGGTGTATCTTGGCAGTTAACTCTTGCTGAATAAAAAAGAAAAAGCGTAGCTTATTTGTTTGTAAAAGATGTTCATCTTGTATGGAATGAAGTTTCTAGGGTTTTAAAGAATAAGGGTATTCTTATTGCTGGATTTACAAATCCGTTACTATGGATTTTTGATGATAACCAAGAGCAAAAAGGTATTCTTGATGTTAAACATTCAATTCCTTCATCAACATTGGATTATTTACCAGAGGATGAAGTTCAAGATTACATCGATTCAAATCAAACAATAGAATATGCGCATACTTTAGAAGACCAAATCCAAGGCCAAATTGAAGCTGGTTTTGCTATAACAGGTTTTTATGAGGATGATTTTGGTGGAACAAGGATATTAGATAAGCATATTAAAACATTTATTGCGACAAAAGCTATAAAGTTAAAGATGGATTAAGAATTTTTGCTTGTCGCACGGGGTGTTAGTCGAAGAACGCTCTTAAAATAGAAAAGGATGGTGCTTTCCATCCTTTTCCTTATGTATTTTGAGTGTCGAAACTATTCTGAAAACAAGTTTTACACTACCAATTGTATAATTAGGTTATACTTTTATATTAAGAATTTTGCTGACCAAATCTTTTCCCGAGTTTAGCTAACAATTCAGGTTGATCGCTTTGGCTCATTATAACTTCAATAAAGATAAGGTGATTCTTATTAAAAGTTATATTTGTTAAGACTTCTGCTAATTCTGATTCATTTTCTACTTTAAATGTTAGACTTTTTTCTTCTGCCCCAAATACCATTGATAGTTTATTGTAATCCCACATTTGTATATCATTATAAGGTTGGTTTTGGCCGTGAATGGCACGTTCAACAGTGTATCCGTTGTTATTGATTAAAAATATAATCGGTTTTAAATTATGACGTAGTACAGTTGATAACTCTTGGGCAGTTACTTGGAAAGAACCGTCACCAATAATTAAAATGTTGCGCCGTGATAAATTGGCGACCTGTGTACCAAGTAGAGCAGGCAGTGTGTAGCCGATAGATCCCCATAACGGTTGTCCTACATATGCAGTGTCATTAGGTAGAGGGATAGCAGCACTACCAAAGAAAGGTGTTCCTTGCTCTACAATTAAGACGTCGTTTTCTTGTAAGAAATGGTACATTTGCTGCCAAAAACGTTTTTGTGTGACCATTTGTGCTTTTGGAATGAACTCTTCAGTAAAAGGTGATGATTCTAAAATAAATGGCTTAACGTCAAGGGTATCTTTATTACGATGCTCAATTGAATCACTTAAATGTTGTAAAACATCCTGCATTACAACTGGACCGTATTTTTTATCTATAATTTTCACAGTGTAGGGATGGATTTCTATAACTTGTTCTTTTGTAAAACCTTGTGTGAAGCCGCCTGTAATAGTATCAGTTAACTTCACACCAATACTAATAATACAATCCACTTTAAATTTTCATGTGGTACTACATCATCTAAAAAGCAAGATTATAATCACCAGGAACCCCGAATGTATGTTCAATTCCTAAGTCGTGTAGTCTATCCAATAAATATGTACTTACAGTATATTGTTTTTTCAAATGAATCATCTCCTAATTATGCAATGAATGTTTCAATAGACTGAACAAGTTCTAATGCGTTGATTAAAATATTCATTACTAGATTGTGGTATAATTTACATACAGGGGGAAAGTAGATGACACAACATAAAGAAGAACAGATGAATGAGGCATTAGCATTATTTTATTTTGCATATAAAACATTTACTGAAAAGCCAGATGAAATTATAAAAGAATATGGCATTCAACGAGTACATCATCGAATTTTATTTTTTATCGCACGTTTTCCAGGGATAAGTGTAAATGAGTTATTATCACTATTAGAAATAAGTAAACAAGCGCTCCACGGACCGCTACGTCAACTTGTGGAAAAGGGCTTAATTGAGAGTAATGAAGCTATGCATGATCGACGTGTGAAACAGTTGTCTTTAACAGAAAAAGGTACAGATTTAGAGAAAAAACTGAGTGATGTACAAAGACAACAAATGGGTGCTATTTTTTCAAAATTTGGTGAATCATGTGAGGACAATTGGCACCAAGTTATGAATGAAATGGCAAATAGCCGATCAGGTTTTGATGCTTGGATATCGAAACGTGAAATACCAGTCGATCAAAAATAATGAAAAAACTTCTGTTTTTATCGTTTGAAAAAGAACAAATTTTATCCATACATTTGGCAACTATCGATTAGTCATAGAGTGAATGGATAAAAAGATACATTACTAGATACTTTATACGTGTACGCAATGGAACAATAAAATTCACATTTCCGAAAGGGGAATTATAATGATAAAACTTGTACTTATTCGTCACGGACAAAGCTTATGGAATCTTGAAAATCGCTTTACTGGATGGACAGATGTTGATCTATCAGAGAATGGATTAAGTGAAGCGAGAGAAGCAGGAGCAATATTAAAGAAAAACGGATATACTTTTGATGTGGCTTATACATCAGTATTAAAACGCGCAATTCGGACGTTATGGATTGTACTTCATGAGATGGATCTTACTTGGGTTCCAATACATAAATCTTGGAAGCTAAATGAAAGACATTATGGTGCATTGCAAGGGCTGAATAAAGATGAAACTGCACAAAAATATGGTGAGGAGCAAGTTCATATTTGGAGAAGAAGTGTTGATGTAAGACCACCGGCTCTTACTGAAGACGATCCTCGATATGAAGCGACCGATCCAAGATATAAAACACTCAAAAAAGGTGAATTTCCATTAACTGAATGTTTAGAGGATACGGAGAAGAGAGTACTTGCTTATTGGCATTCAGAAATTGCGCCGACATTAAAAAGTGGTAACAAAGTAATTATTTCATCACACGGTAACACAATTCGCTCGCTAGTAAAATATTTAGACAACCTTTCAAGTGATGGTGTAGTTTCATTAAATATTCCCACTAGCATTCCGCTTGTTTATGAATTAGACGAAAACTTACGTCCGATTCGTCATTATTATTTAAGTATGGATGGAGAAGTACCTGAAGGGGAAATTCCGAAACATATTTCTTTTTAATACGAAAATTTGAAATGAATGCTTGTCTACATATACAATATAGACTCATGGTAAAGTGAAATTTTAATCAGTGGGGGTCTTACTGCCCACAAATAACAGGATAAAAGACGTGGTACTTTCTAATATATATGCGATGTAGCTAATTTTAGAAGCTTGTCCACGTCTTTTGTCATAAAGAGAGCAGCTTGCGCATGTAATGATATCGTGAGTAGTTTTTGAATGGAGGGTGATGTGATTAATGATCTCTAACATTCGAATTGGCTTATTTGTTTTAGCGATTGTCTTTGTAGTCCTTGTTTTCTTTTATTGGAAAAATGAGGAGTTGTACGAGGAGAAAAAGCAACGTATTAGAAAGACTTGGTATGGTTTGTTTATCATATCTGTCACCGTGTATTTCATGATAAAAGGAATTGATTTAACCCTCTGGAAAAATCTTTTAATGTTTACTGCAATGGCTATTTTTGTTGATATTGCGTTCATTTTAACACCTAATATTTCTGAAATATGGGGTGCGAAATTTAGCGATATTGGCAAGACAGTTCAATCAATAAAACGATCATTAATTGCATCTAAAGCGAGAGGAGAAATATACACGACAATTATTCAAAATGTTAATCCAGCAGTATTCGGTACGATGGAATGGCATACGGAAGAGGAATATACAAAGAGCTTAAATGCATTTTTAGATTCATATGGGGAAAAGATTGGCGCGAAAATTGTTGTTTTTGAAGCTGCGAAAGAGTTAAATACAAACTTTCGTGGTATTCGCTCGCAATTTAGTATTATCGTTCCGTTAGAACATATCGAGCAATTGAATGAGCAGAAAGCGGTGCAAGTAGAAAATGTCGGGATTATACCAGCAAAAATAGTAAGTGACGTTTTCATTGTTATTGATGGAAAGAAAAATAACCTGCAAGATCGGGATTTTGAAAATGTATATAATTTAACAATACATCATAGTTATTTTAGTAAATAAGGACAGAATCTTTTTCTGTCCTTTTCTTCTATACATAAATTAAAAACAAAATCCGACAAAGTTGAATAAAATTGGACAATCATTCCTACACTAGCATGTAGAGGTGATTGTAGTGGTAAAAGATTATGACAATGATTTTTTTAAAGAAGGTAACGAAGATACAACAGATTTCTCTTTAATAAAAGGAGATACGTTGCAGCAAGTAGAAGAATTAGAAGAAGAATTAAAAAGAAAATCATAAGTGTACACTCTTTTTACATTTGCTATATAATATAAATAAAAGGTTGTATCTTTTTGAAAAGGGGGAGAAGAGATGGCTGAAGTCAATGTGCAAAAGTCTTCGTTTTTTAAAGAAAAAAAAGAAGAATCCAATACAGATTTCTCTCTTGTGAAAGGTGCATTAACGGAGAATATAAATCGGTTAGAGAAACTGATGAATAATAGTAGTTCAAAATATATACAGGTGAAAAGAACAAAAGAAAATGCATAGAGCATTTTCTTTTGTTTTTTTATTTAATAGTAAACTTATCTTTTACTTTATTAGGTAAATCTGTTTTCTGAATTTCTTCATAAGACTTTACTTCAATTGATGATATTTCATTTTTGCTATTATCATCTTGATCTACATAAAGGCGTAAAAACGCGTCTTCATTTAATTTATGATTGTTTTCTTTTTTTGTACTTCTAAATGTAATTTGTTTTTTGGCTCCATCTTCATCATATGCGGGCAGCGTATAGTTTCGTAAGTTTCTACCATCTACTTTTTCGATAGTTCCTTCGCCTTTTATCTGCATGTAATATACATCTTTACCAATTCTATTTAGTGACGCTCTCTCACAGCCAATAGTAAAACTAAAAAATAATAAACATAGTGTAATAATTGCTAAAAACTTTTTCATTTTCTTTATCTCCTTTAATGTGTTTCTTTAAAAAGTATACGACTATTATTAAATGAGAAAAATCGATGTAGATTACAACGCCCTTACAATGTTGTAAGAGTGTTGTACATAAAATGAACAATAAAAGTTAAAAGAAAGATAAAATAATGAATCATGGTATAATGATATGAGACTTACATATTATTTTTTCATTTTGAGAGGAGCTTGAAAAATGTATTCTACTTTAGAACAATTAACAAAGCACCCTGTATTTTTTCATTTTGCAGAAATTTCAAAGATTCCTAGAGGATCAGGTAATGAAAAGGAAATTAGTGATTATTTAGTGGGCTTTGCAAAAGAGCGTAACTTAGAAGTCATTCAAGATGAAGCATTAAATGTCATTATTAAAAAAGAAGCAACAGCTGGTTATGAAAATGTACCAGCTATTATTATTCAAGGTCATATGGATATGGTTTGCGAAAAAAATCAAGCAACAGTACATGATTTTGAAAAAGATCCAATTGAATTACGAATCATTGGGGACATGTTATATGCAAATCAAACAACTTTAGGTGCTGATAATGGTATTGCAGTTGCGTATGCATTAGCTTTATTAGATTCAAAAGAAATTCCGCATCCAGCACTTGAAGTCGTTATCACTACTGAAGAAGAAACGACAATGGGCGGGGCTTTTGCTATTGATCCAAATCATTTTGAAGGAAAGATATTTATAAATATTGATTCTGAAGAAGATCATAAATTACTTGTAAGTAGTGCAGGTGGTGCGAAAGCTGTTGAAACAATTCAAGTAATTTGGGATGAAACGCCAGCGAATATGGATGCATACCGTCTATATGTTGGTGGTCTAAAAGGCGGCCATTCTGGTATGGAAATTGATAAACAACGCGGTAATGCGAACAAAGTATTAGGACGAGTATTACGTGATTTATCAGTACATACGGAGTTTTACATAAGTGAAGTTCACGGCGGATTAAAAACGAATGCAATTCCGCGTGAAAGTGTAGCTACAATTTTAATTCGTACAGAAGATGTAGGACAAGTAGAAGAAAAACTAGAATCATGGACACGTGTATTACAAGAAGAAATGCGTGCTGTTGATCCAGATGTTCATGTTACACTGACAAAATTGGATGAAAAAGTTGAAAAAGTATTTGCTAAAGAGACACAAAAGCAGCTTATTTCATCATTATTCTTAATTCCGAATGGCATTCAAAGTATGAGCATGGATATTAAAGGTCTTGTAGAAAGCTCAACAAATTTAGGCGTTATTGAAACGTTGCAAGATGAAATTAAATTACGTAACGAAGTGCGAAGTTCTGTAAGTAGTTTAAAACAACATGTTGCAGAAGAAATCAAATATATTGCTGAATTAGTTGGTGCTACATTTGAAATAGAGTCAGAGTATCCAGAATGGCCATACAATCCAAACTCACAAATTCGTAATTTATTTGAAAAAGTACATCAAGAAAAATACAATAAAGAAATTGAAATCTTCGCTGTACATGCGGGGATTGAGTGTAGCGCATTCGTTCAAAAGATGCCTGAATTAGATGCAATTTCATTCGGACCAGACATTTTCAACGTCCACACTCCAGATGAACATATCAGTATTTCTTCTGTAGTGAATAACTGGGGATTCTTCATTGATGTAATGAAGGGTACGAAAGAATTAGCTAAGTAATAACGACGAAATAAAAAGGAGCCTATAAAAATTTATAGGCTCCTTTTTTGTATTGGAATTTATCAAGCTATTTGCCGGGCAGCCCGATTGGTTTAAATAATAATCAGTGGGGGATGAATAAAACCACTACTGATTAAAGGTTCACTTTATGAGAAGTCATTTTTCGTTAGTATGTAATATTAAGCTTGAACAATTAATAAGGATGAATTGTTGATGTTTTTTAGTACTGATGAAGGGGTGGAGAAATGAAGGAAAGAAAGCATTTTATTGTTTGTATGTTTTTATTGTTTTTCACATTTAGTTTTATTGGTGTTCAGAAAATAATAGCAGAAGAAGTTGAATTTTCAGGAACAACAGCTCCATTGAATGTAAATGTTAGAGAGGCAAAAAGTTTAAATGCAAATATTGTAGATGTGATTCCCGGAAATACAAAAGTATCTTTTAAAGGATGGGAGTATGGTGAAACGGTTAAAGATTATTGGACAGGAAATTTAGATAATCGTTGGTTTTATTATTTTAAAGATGGAAAAAAAGTATATGTAACGTCAGCGTATATTAATGGAAATCCTCCAAATACATCAATAGATCGTAAATTATCTGTACCTAACATATTACAAGAAAGGTCAAATTGGTGTTGGGCAGGCACTTCGGTTTCAGTTTTAAATTATTTTGGGAAAACTCCTTCACAAGATCAGTACGTTAGGTATGTTAAGGGTGGATCATATAATAATCCTGCAACTTCACGTGAAATACAATATGGATTATCCGGATATGGGGTTAGCTCAGCTATAAGTTCTGGAGCAAAATCGTATGATTGGTTCAAAAGTCAAATTAATAGTAATCAGCCGATGATTGCACTCATTATGTGGCAAAATGGAGCTAACATCGGACACTTTCTAGTACTTGATGGATTTTATAAAGGGACAAATGGAACAGATTATATAACGTACATGGACCCTTGGTATGGTGATCATTATAATCATAATTTCAGTACGTTCCATAACAATAATAATTTTTGGTGGAGTGAAACTGTTTATAATATCCATGCAAACTAATAATATTAAAAGCGGGGGTTCATAAATGGGAAAACTACTTAAGCTTGTGATACCGTGCATGTGCTTAATGACCGTTATTATTTTCGCTAGTAAAATTAGTTATGCATCAAAAAATAAAAGTGAATCAGTACAATCGATCGCATTAAAAGATTATCAATATAGTAAGGGAAGTTCTTCTGAAAATTTAAGTTTTGAAAAAATAACAACATCTCCATTTTCGTTACCAATCTATGAAACAATTTCAGCACAGCAAATTTTAAATAGCTCTGAATTTAAGCATTTACTATTACCAACAAATGAAAAGCTATGGTTTATTATGAAGGGTGAGCAGCCAGAAGGACTAATTGTTGCGAATGATATTGAACCGATTCGAACGGGCGGAGAAAATAAAAGTAAAGATTTATATGGATTATATAAAGCAATAAAAAATAATACAAATGAAACAAAAGATATTAGTTATTTCGAATTTGAAGGGCAAGGAATATTGGTAGTAAATCAAAATAATGATCAAGAAATATACCTTAGTAAAGGTACCGCTGCCATATTAAAACTTCCTGCTGGTCAAAAAGTATTGAGCAGTGAAGTAATACAGAAAATGAAAGAGAGAATTGTAACTGGTTTTGAATAGTGAGAATGTCTGATTTTTTTTGTTTATACAGGGTTGAATAGGGAACAGGATTAATGGTAGCATTAGGGCATCTTTACTGTTTGAAACCTAGTAGTGTATATAAAAAGGTTAGAGAAGTTAATTCTCTAACCTTTTTATATTAATGTCTGAAATTTAAAAAGTGATGGAGTAAACCAAATAATAAAAGTATGTCTGCTCTTATATTTTTATTTGCAATTTAAACTCGTTATATTCCGCTATCTATTGTACAACCTTTTTACATAGTTGAATTTTTTTATTTGAAAATAAGGGTGCATCTATAAAACCATAATGATAAACTAAAATACCTAATTCCACTCTAGAATTAATATGCCATTTTTCTTTAATATGATTAATTATCGTTGAAATTCTTCGAGGGGTAACATATATTTTTTTGGAAATTTCTGCATCTGTATATCCTTTTGCTACATAAATAGCCACTTCTAACTCTCTTTCGGTCAACATTCTTTTCATAAAATACGCTCCTTCGAAATTATTTATATAAAAATCAAAAGAAACTATTAAAAGAAATAAAGGTGAAAAATCATATTTATTTTAATCCGGCTATTTGCGGGTAGTAAGACTTCCACCTCAAAATTTAGATGTGGCAAAGAAGTCGGACTCCCTGTAAAAGCCTGCCTGGAGTGGACTAATAATCAGTCGGGGGATAAAACTCCCCTTAATTATTAGTGAACCATATTTTAATAATTTCTCGTATTGTGATACAAGTTTGTAAAAGAAACTATAAATCCATATAATTAGTAATTATAACTATATTAATTTTACATTACATTAAAAGTTGGAAAATATTCTTATACTCATAAAGTGTTACATTTGAGGGAGGAAATATGGAATTCTACAATCTTGGTATTATTATTAAAGAACTTAGAAAGAAAAAAAACATGTCACAATCTGAATTATGTCATGGAATATGTTCACAAAGTCAAATTAGTAAGATAGAAAAAGGTATTATTTATCCATCTAGCATATTGTTGTATCAATTATCTGAAAGACTTGGTATTGATCCAAATTATATATTTGCACTAACTAAAAATAAAAAAATAAAATATATTGAAAATGTAAAATGTGTAATGAGAGATTGTGTGAAACAAAAAGAATATAATGAGCTTTACGAAATAGTGAAAAAAGAGAAAAACGAAAATAATTTCCAATCAAAAGAAGATAAACAATTTCTATTATGGCATGAAGCGATTGCTATATATTATGTAAATGGAGCAACAATTAATGCTTTTGACATTTTAAATAGAGCACTAAAACAAACTTTAAGTAGTAGTAACTTTTTATCAGAGAAAGAAATAAGCATAATGAATTCAATCGCTATAATACATGCAGAAAATGAAGAGTATGAGAAAAGCATAAATATATTAAAACAAAGTTTAATTAATTTTAATAAGATAGAATTCCCTAGAGAAAAAGAAATCAAATTAAGACTCATTCATACGTTAACAAAATGTTTATACCTTGCAAATCAATATGAAGAAGCGATAAAGTATAGTGAAATAGGTATAAAATTAGCCATAAATATGAATACTTTATACTTATTAGGTGAATTATTCTTTGAAAAAGGTGCAATTTTATTAAAAGTTCAGCACTCTAATGAAGTTGGTTTAACATACATAAAAAAGGCATTATTTATATTTGAACTAACAGAGAGAAAACAATATATAAAAATGATCAAGGAAAAATATATTAAAAATCAAAAATAAACGAGAAAGAATTCTAACATAAACTATTCCTAATTGTTATTTATTCCTAAAAAAGTACTGTAATACGAACTATTCCTAATTGTTGTTTATTGCTAAAATAAATACCGTAATATTAGATAAATATAAAGGGTGGCATTTTATGAAATCAAGAGGAATTACTCGTAAAGCAGATAGTATGGGGCGTATTGTTATTCCAATGGAAATAAGACGGAGTTTAGGAATTGTAGAAAAAGATTCTCTTGAAATGTTTATAGAAGAGGAGCAGATTATTTTACGAAAATATCAATCTCCAAGAGCTTGTGCACTTACAGGAGATATTTCAGACAGCAATATTTCGTTAGCGAATGGGAAGATTATCGTAAGTCCAAACGGTATGGAACTGTTAATAAAGAAGTTACAGCAATATCTTTTAAAGTAAAAGGTAAGTAAGAACTTTAAAATAGAATATACTTGGAAAAAGTTCTCTATTCATTTAGGGGGCTTTTTTATTGTTATCAATAAAATTGAGAGGCCGTAGTTGGTTCAATGAAATACGGATTACCTTATGAATAGTCTGACTATTTTTTATAAAAAAACTATTTATTTACATTTTTTTGTTTCGTGTTATATTTTTAGTGTTAACATAGTTGTATTGAAAATTCTGATTTTAAAATTAGGAAAACTTTAGAAAATGAAATACTCTTAATTGAATTGAAAATCATATAAACATAGTTTGAAAGTAAAGTATGAAAATGAATCAGATTTTCAAATTAAATTTGCCAAATCAATGGAGGTTCGTGGGGGAAATGTAACTAAGAAGAAATCTCTTATACTCCACGTTTTTTATTTGTAAATCGGTAATTCTAATAGCTCTGACGAAAAGTAAAGGAGTAAAAAAGAAGTGGATAGTTTGTTTAATAGAAGATAGGGTGTAAAAAATAAAACAACGGAGGTTTTATAATGAATAAAGGAATACTGCAGATTACGGAAATTGAAGAAATTACTATTCCTAATGTATTGAATGATAAAATGAAGAGTTTGATAGACAATGAATTGAAAACCCATAATCCCTATACTTGTGATCAAGAAATAGCAGCATATTTTTCAAAAGAGTGGCTTACTTGTTTGATTGAATACTCAATGGAAACTCCGAATTCAGATATAAAAAAACTACTACATATGATAAAAGTAGCGAATTGTGGTGGGAACGTACCGCCTACTCTTATTAAAAATACTCCATGTGATCCTATGGAAACCCTATTACCTGGAGAAAATCGCAAAGGTTTTAATTATGGTGAAGACGAAAACGATAGAATGAAAAAATATTTTTATGCAGAATGGGTGACATGGCTTTTTGCCACACTTTTTAATTATGATGCTTTAATTCATCCATCCGAACATGCAGGGAAAAATAGATTTCATCTCATTTCCCCTTTAAACAACGATGAAGTTTTGCGAAATGTCGGTGCAAGCACCGGTGGCGGGAACTTTTATCAACATAACGATGCCACAGTGTATACAGATATGAAAGACCAGTCAGATATTGAAGCGAGATTGAATACATTCAATACGAATTTAGAAATTGTATCAAATAGACTTAATAAATCCGTGGAACGAATAGTGTCTGAAATTACTTGTGGCAAATTTACTAGAGTTGATGCTCTTTTATTAAAAGGAGTGTTAAATTTAAAAACTCAAACTCATATTGGAACCCCAAAATTACTTCAAAAGCATCTTGAAGAAGATTTCTTCAATAAAGATGACATATTGGCGATAAGTAAAATGCCTATTGCTCATATCGCAGGAATGGCTGATGGTGAAATATCTGGATTTGTAGGGGAAATAAACCAAATTATATTTTTGGATGATAATGGCGATATTATTGCAACTTGTTTAAATGGAGCAGAAAATAGATTGATTTATGTGGGAGAAAGTGAAGAAGAAAAATTGAAATTTGACATGTTTTTAGAACTCTTACGAACAACGCCTACTTATAAGGTTCCACTTACATCTGAAGATTTATTACTTATACCAAATTCATACTATGGTAAACAAACAAATGTAACTCATGGTAGGGAAAGATTATCTGAGGAAGAATATAAAATCCCGATTGGAAATAATAAATACGGAAGAAGAATTGTTTGCAGGCAATACGTTTCCAGCCGATTACGTGATCAGAAAGAAAGTTACTTTACAGATTTAATTAACTAGTTTAAAGAGAGGAGGGATGATGGGGAGGTTTGGGGTATAATAGCTCAAGCCTTCCCATATTCTTTGTATGGATTTTACTATTGAATTACTCATACTACTATTTTTAGTAGCTGTATTAGCAGGATGGATAGATACGATTGCTGGAGGCGGTGGTATGATAACTATCCCGATAATGTTATTAGTAGGTATGTCTCCTTCTGTAGCGATAGCAACTAATAAACTGCAAGGGAGTAGCGGAACTCTCATGGCGACAGTGTTTTTTATTAAGAAGAAAGAAATTAATCTTAAAGAAATGCGTTTGTCCATCTTAATGACCTTTTTTGGATCAGTTTTGGGTGGATGGCTTGTTTTACAGATACGAGCAGAATATCTAATTATGATATTACCTTTTTTACTTGTTTTTATTGGCATTTATTTTCTATTATCTCCAAATATAGCAAACGAAGATCGACCGAGAAAAATAAGTATGTTGTTGTTTGCGTTAACAGTGGCTCCGTTAGTGGGATTTTATGATGGTTTCTTCGGCCCAGGAACAGGTAGCTTGATTGCTTTAGCATTCATTCTTTTATGTGGATATAGTGCTACACGGGCAACTGCAAATGCTAAGATTTTGAATTTTACTAGTAATTTCGCTGCTTTGTTGTATTTTATTATTTTTGGCCAAATCGATTGGACAATTGGATTGATTATGATGCTTGGTCAAATTATAGGGTCATATATTGGGGCGAAGATGGTGCTTACAAAAGGGACGTCATTAATACGACCAATAGTGGTTATTGTTTGCTTTGCCATGGCAATTAAGATTTTTTTACAAAATATGAACTAAATGTAATGAATATAGTGTTTGTATCGAAGTTAGATTGTTTTCATGTTGTTATTGCAGTATTACACTGTTTAAGATGTGTTCAAAATTAAACAATTTGACTAGTGTAATGTATTGCGTTATGCTTTTTCTAGTATAAAAGAAAGGCTTGAAGATAATGATTCGTCGTTTGAGAAAGCTAAAAAATGTAGCAGTCGTAGTAAGCTTCTAAGTAAATTATAAAATCTACTATACTTAGAAGCGAGGAATAAAGTTATGAAGTATCCATTATTTAATCATTGGTCAGAAACAAAGTATATAAAAGATATAGTAACAAATCCACTCATTGAAGTAGGAGAGTACTCCTATTATTCAGGGTATTATAGTCATCAAAATTTTGAAGATGGCTGTGTAAGGTATTTGTGGGGAGATGCTAAGTCCCAAGCACTGTTCAATCCAATTGAACAGATGGGATGGCACCTTGACAAACTCATTATTGGGAATTATGTTTGCATTGCAAGTGGAGTAGTCATTTTAATGGGTGGTAATCATAACCATCACTCAGAATGGATTACAGTATATCCATTCGCTGAGCAAATTAAACAATCATATGAACCAAAGGGTGATACAGTCATTAAAAGTGATGCTTGGATTGGAATGAATGCTATAATAATGCCTGGCGTTACTATTGGTGAAGGTGCAATTGTTGCTGCAGGATCTGTCGTAAGTAAAGATGTTCCGCCGTATACAATAGTTGGTGGAAATCCTGCTAAGGAAATAAAGAAACGATTCACTGATACAGAAATAAACATGTTAATGGAAATGCGTTGGTTTGATTGGGATAGGAAATTGATTGAGAAGGCAATTCCGCTGTTATCTAGTCCATCCATCGAATCATTATTTGCTTTTTATAAAAATGAAATGAAAAATAAATAAATCAGTTAGAAAAACTACATCCAGTATAGGGTGTAGTTTTTTATTTTTTGTAAATGTGGAACAAATGTATTATTTAGATTGTCTATTAACTGTAATCCTAAAAAATATGAAAGTGTGAATCATTTTGAAAAATATAAGGGGATTAAAAATAAGGATATGTGTGGAAATACAAAGTATTAGCGCACCTAAAAGTGTCGGATGAGATGGTCTATATGAAAGCGATTCTAACGTTTTATATGTATATACAATTTGAGAACACTGTCTATTTTTTTGCGGGATTATGTTAGAATAACGCTTTTTTAAGTACAAAGAAATTGGAGGTAACAGAAGTGAAAGGTATGTTTTGCAAGAGAGTTATTGCAATAGTAACAGTGCTTACAATATTTTGTAGCATGGTCGTTACAATTGGAAGAGCAGCAGCGGAAACAGTTCCTGCTATAGACGTTGAAGCAGGATCAGCAATTTTAATAGAAGCAAATTCCGGGAAAATTTTATATGAAAAAAATGCAGATGAATCATTGGCAATTGCTAGTATGACAAAAATGATGAGCGAATACTTAGTTCATGAAGCGGTGGATAAAGGAAAACTTAAATGGGATCAAAAAGTTAAAATCTCTGAATATGCACATAAGATTTCGCAAGATCGTTCACTATCAAATGTTCCATTAGAAAATGGTGGCTCTTATACGGTAAAAGAGTTATATGAGGCAATGGCAATTTACTCTGCAAATGGTGCAACAATTGCTTTAGTTGAACAGATTGCTGGTAAAGAGGTCAATTTTGTAAAAATGATGAACGATAAGTCAAAAGAGTTTGGTATGAAAGATTATAAGCTTGTAAACTCTACCGGCTTAACAAATCAAGATTTAAAAGGATATCATCTAGAAGGGACAACTCTAGACGAGAAAAATAAAATGTCTGCAAGGGATTGTGCAATTTTAGCACAACGTCTTATTCAAGATTTCCCCCAAATATTAAATACAGCAAAAATTCCTAAAAGAACATTTCAAGAGGGTGGTAAATATCCAATTGATATGGCGAACTTTAATTGGATGTTAAAAGGTTTAATTAAGCAATATGAAGGTGTAGATGGTTTGAAAACAGGAACGACTCCAGAAGCGGGAGATTGTTTCACTGGTACAGTAGAAAGAAATGGTATGCGCCTAATTTCTGTAGTGATAAAAGCAAAATCTCATACGGCACGTTTTGATGAAACAAAGAAATTATACGATTATGGATTTGCGAATTTTGAAGTGAAGAATGTCTACGGAAAAGATTCAGTAGTAAAAGGGCATGAAACAGTTCGAGTAGCAAATGCAAAAGAAAAAGATGTAGTAGTTCAAATGAAACAAGCTGTTTCGCTTCCAATGCCGAAGGGCAACAAAGACATTTATAAAAAAGAATTTAAAGTATCGAATACGGAACAAGAAGCGCCTATTAAAAAAGGTGTAACAATTAGTAAAATGATTATCTCGTCTAAAGATAATACAGATCCTGGGTTCTTATCAGGTAATTCATTACAAATAGACCTTGTAACAAAATCTGATGTGGAACAAGCAAATTGGCTTACACGTTTTATACGTAAAACAGGATCTTTTTTTAGTGGTATGTGGGATCGTGCGATTGATATAGTAAAAAGCTAATTTTATAGGATACAACTAAATATTAGTTTGAAACAAAAGGTTTCAAAGCACTATAGATTCTTATGTGGATAGCTTGGAATGTCAGGGTGTAATTTTTTCTTCTTACTTTGTGCATTGCAATGACACTACTTTTTTCTATAGTTTCGTATCATTTAATCGAAAAGAAATGTATCAACTGGGCAAAACAAAGCACAACAATTTTTTTGAAAAAAAGTATAATTCCTAGGGAGATTTTATTTCTTTAGTAAATATACGAATATGACCGATTCCTTAGTATACTTGGGAATCGGTCAATTTTGGATTCTAAATGTAAATATAGTAAAGTGGAATATAATTGAAATCGAAAACCACTTAGAAATAACAATTACGGTGTGAGCTATTGTATAGTATAGATATGTTTAAAAATAAAGGGGGAATACATATGTGGAAGCGATTTGTAGCAATTGGTGATAGTTTTACAGAGGGGATAGGGGATGAAGTTGAGGGAATTGCATTAAAAAGCTGGGTAGATCATTTTGTTCAACTGTGTGAAAATGATATAGAATATGCCAATTTTGCAAAGCGTGGGTTAGTAACTGAAGAAATTCGCTTGCAGCAATTGGAAAAGGCGTTAACTTTTAATCCAGATTTGGTTAGTCTCATTGCAGGGGCAAACGATGTTTTAAAAGGACGTTGGAATCATGATGCATATAAGAACGATATGGAATTTATGATAGATACATTAAGTAAAGCAGGGGCTGATATTATTATAGCAAACCTTCCAGATTTTACAGTTAGGCTCCCTTTTGCTTCTGAAAAAAAACAAGTAATAAAAGAACAATTATTAGAGGCAAATGAAGTTATACATTCACTGAGCAGAGAGTATAAGCTTCATCATGTTGATTTTTGGAATCATCATTTAGTTAATGACAATACGCTTTGGTCTAAGGATTTAATTCATCCAAACTCAAAAGGATATGTAAAAGTTGCTGAATTAATTTTTAGTAGTTTGCCTGTACAGAAGACAAAATAATAGTTTGCAATGTAACGAATATGATATTAAGTGTATGAAGCTATGTTTTTTAGTAAATGGAAAGAACTAAACATTTAGCAAACAAAGCGTTTCTACGATATATTTCTACAGTAGTGCACAAATACAGAATCACAAAGAAAGATCACCTACGGAAATAGGTGATCTTTAAACATTCTTATACCTAAATTAATATATTAGATTACTAAATAAATTCGTACTACATAAAAATTAAGTTCTTTTATAGAAAAACTGATGATACATTAGCGTAAAATATATTATATCTTACAAGAGATTCATAACAACATTATATAATAATATAGTCAAATTATATTTTAGGGATTTATCCCGATTGTGTATAATGTGTAATTTTTTTGAAGCAGTAATGTCTAATAGATTAAATAGGTAGTAAATGTATAGGTTCAATACTATATGATTCAATCTTTGTTATGAGTGCATTAGTAATTGTTAGTATTATATTTTTAATATCTATTTTAGTTATTGGAATTAATTTGAATAGAAAATATGTAGGATAGAGAAAGGTACATATACTTTAATGTATATGTATCTTTTTATTTAGTAGGATTTATAGTCTCTATAAACTATTATGTTAATAAAATTAAAAAACTTTATTCTTAATATCCCTATGGTTAAAGCTATCTATAAAATGAAAATATAACTAAATAATAGTTTTGTTATGATTTGTGGATTTGGTTTTTTATCCGAATTTTCTGATTCAAATATTTCAACTTTATGAATATAGTAGGTGAAATATTTGTGTGATAGTATTTGAGATAGAAAAAAGCCAACTTTAAAAAGGATGTGAATTGAATGTGCAAACAACTGTAAATGGTTATATTAAGGTAATGTTTAACTAAGGCAAAGGTCTATTTTGTAACAGTTGATATAAAGACGAAGAAATAGGTGCACTCTTATTTATCAGACTATTTAAAATATGAGAAACCTTGAGATTAGTCTAGGTTTTGACGAAGTTAAATTCTAGATGAAATCTTTATAATGATTAATTAGGTTTAATAAAGGGGTACCTTATACGCAAAGGTGTTTATATTAGTAACCTAAGGAGCTTGCTTTTATGAAAACTACTGATTCAAAAGGCCTATTAGGAAATAGGGTTTATTTACAAGTTTTCTCTGCTTATTCATTGCTTATGCTTGGTGTTTTTATTGATATGTTAGCGATTATGACTATAGTTGGATTTGAATGGGAAGTAGATCCTACTATGATTGGATTGATTCCTGTTGCATACGCACTTCCAGGAATTATTTTTGGCTCATGGGCAGGTGTTATTGCAGATCGTTTTAGAAAAATTCCAATTATGATGTTCTGTAATCTAATGGTTGGTCTAATAACGATTGCTCTTTTATTTGTACAAGATATCCACTGGCTCTTAGTAGCATTAATGATTCGTTCCATTTTTATTGTTTTCTATTATCCTGCACAGCAAACACTAACAAGACAGATTGTATCCCCGGATTTGCTTACTAAAGCAGTAAGTATCAACGGAATAGTAGAGCAGGGTACCAAAATAGTAGGCCCGCTTATAGGGGGGATGTTGCTGAGTTGGTTTCAACCAGAGTTCTGCCTCATTATAAGAGCTATAAGTTGTTTATTAGCTACCTTAGTTCTGATACCCACAATAAAATTTAAAGAAACTATATCGAAAGAATTTGTTGAAAAGCAAAAACAAAGTACTTGGACCGCTTGGGTACAAGGATGGAGTTATGTGTTATCTAATCGGATAATATTATCAACTATGATTTTCGTTACAATAGCCATGGCAGTATTACAATTAGTAGACTCACAATTTCCAACTTTATTTAAGAGCTTATTCCCACATGATAAAAGTAAAATGGGATATATCATTTCTATTATTGGTCTTGGCGGAATACTTGGTGCATTACTAACTCAGAAATTAAAACAATTTCAATATGGCTGGGTAGTATGTGGAGGTATGGTTTTAATGGGAATTGGTTTTGGCGGGATCGGTTTGATAACGCCCAGTACGGTCTTCGTTTTGGCCTACTTAATTAGTTTTATCGCTGGTATTGGAAGTGGGCTGATGCTTGTATCTAATCAAGTCATTTTACAAATAGAATCCGATCAAGATCAAGTAGGAAGAGTATTTGGTATTCAAAGCAGTTTAACAAACGCAGTTCTAATTATTTCTCCTGCTATGAGTGGCCCATTAGTGCATTTGTTTGGAGTAACTCAACTCTATGTTTATGGAGGGGTTGGGCTTGTTATTATTGGAGTAATTGGAGTTTCACTGCAGAAATATTTATGGGCTAAACATAAACACGAACCTATAAGAGCAAATAATTTTTGAAGGGGAGATTTTTATGACCAATGAGGAATGTTATCCATTAAGCCATCCGCAGCGAAGAATATGGTATACAGAAGTTATTCATTCTGATAAAGGAATATGTAATTTAAGATTTTTATTTAAACTTCATCGGAAAATGAATTATTCAAAATTAAACCAAGTTGTGAATCGCGTTATCAGTGAAAATGACGGTCTGTGCATTAGGTTAAAAGAAAATGGGCATCAGGAACCAAAACAATATTTTATTAAACATGAAGAACAAGAATTTGAGTTTTTTGATTTCAGTAATGTGGAGAATACAAATTTGCTTGAGGAATGGATTGAGCAGAAAACAAAAGAAACGTTTACATTATTTAATTCAAATTTATATTATTTCGCTTTAATAAAATTAAACGATAATGAATGTGCAGTCTTTGGAAATGTTCATCATATTATTATGGATGGTTTATCAATTCAAATATTTACTGAGCAAATTGCAAAATATTATTATGAAATGCATAACGAGAATGAGGAAGGCGAAATTAAAAATTCATATGTTCAATTCCTGACTAATGAACAAACATACTTGAATAGTAGTCGCTTTCAAAAAGATCAAAAATTCTGGTTAGAGGAATTTAAAACACTGCCATCTGTGACTGGATTGAAGCCCTATAATACGTACCAAGTTAGTACCAAAGCATCACGTGAGACATTTATATTAACGGAGCATTTGAAGAGAAAGATAGAAAAATTTTCTGAAGATTACAAAATTAGTTTATACACTTTTTTTGTTGCTGCTTTCTCGTTGTCCATGTATCGGTGGACTTTATCGCTTGATATTGGTTTAGGAATGGCTTACGGCAACCGTATGACTAAAATGGAACGAAAATTGATTGGAATGATGGTGAGTACAGTTCCTTTAAGAATGGATATTGATCCAGAAGAAGAAGTACTTTCATTTATTAGTAGGGTGTCCAGAAAACAAAGCAAATTATTGAGACACCAGAAATATCCATTTGATTTGTTGTTAAAGCAGATTAATAAAGAGAATAATAGTAATGTGAGACTTTTCGGAACTACGATTGATTATAGGGATCGCGATGAAAGTGGTGACTCACTATGGATTCCAAACCATGAAGAGGTACAAGATTTTGCAGTGCATATTGAAAATCTAATTGATATTGACTCTTTACATGTACATATTGATTATCGTGAGGAGCTATTTTCTAAGGAAGAGATAAAACGGTTTTTTAACGTGATGTTAGCGATAATGGAAAACACTTTTGAAAAACCAAAGCAGAAGGTAGCTGAAATCGAAATCATTTCTGATGAAGATAAAAGAAAAAGTTTAGTTGAGTTCAACAATCCTAAGCTGGATTTCCCATCTCAAGTAACTATTCATGAATTGTTCGAACGGCAAGCGTTGAACTATCCAAGCGATATTGCAGTTACGTATGGCAAAGAAAAAGTTACTTATAGGGAGCTTAATGAACGCGCAAATCAGTTAGCTCATTATTTGCAGAAAAAGGGAGTAAGACCTGATACTTTAGTTGGACTGTGTGTTGAACGTTCCCTCGAAATGATTGTAGGTATTTTAGGAATTTTGAAGGCTGGTGGGGCTTATGTTCCACTTGATCCAACATATCCAGAGCAGCGACTTCAATATATTCTAGAAGATGCTAGCATTCAGTTATTCGTAACGCAAGAAAGTTTAAAAGAATTGAAATGTTTACCAGAAAATGTTAAGTCGATTTTCCTGGATCGTGATCAAGATGAGATTGGGAAAGAAAGTAAGACTTTGCCTGTTTCTGATGTCAGTCCCAAAAATCTGGCATATGTAATCTATACTTCGGGATCAACGGGAAATCCAAAGGGCGTTATGATAGAGCATCACAATGTCATTCGGTTATTTAAATCGACGGATTGTTGGTATCAATTTAATGAAAAAGATACTTGGACGCTTTTTCATTCGTATGCATTTGATTTCTCAGTATGGGAAATTTGGGGAGCATTATTATATGGTGGAAAATTAGTTGTTGTTCCGTACTGGATTAGTCGATCACCTAAGGATTTTTATCAATTATTGGTGGAGGAAGAAGTCACAGTTCTAAATCAGACACCTTCCGCATTTCGACAATTAATACGAGTGTGTGAACAAGAAGATAAGAATAAAAATTTGCAGCTGCGTTACGTAATATTTGGCGGAGAAGCGTTAGAACCTATTAGCTTGTTACCGTGGTTTAAAAGGTATGGGGAGAAAAAACCACAGTTAATTAATATGTATGGAATTACAGAAACTACAGTTCATGTTACATATTATCCAATTACTTTAGATGATGTGCAGCATGCTTCAAGAAGTAATATTGGAAAGCGGATTCCCGATTTAGAAGTGTATATACTAGATGCTTATCAACAACCTGTTCCTATAGGTGTTGATGGTGAACTTTATATTGGTGGAGCAGGATTGGCACGTGGGTATTTAAATAGACCTGAATTAACAGCAGAGCGTTTTATATCTCATCCATTTAGTAGTGATCCGAAAGCAAGATTATACCGGACAGGAGACTTAGCGAGGTATTTGCCAGATGGGAATCTAGATTATCGTGGAAGAATTGATCATCAGGTTAAAATACGTGGTTTCAGAATTGAGATTGGGGAAATTGAGTCTACTTTACATACATATGCATATGTAAAAGAGGCAGTTGTAATTGTAAGAGAAGATCAGCCGGGTGATAAAAGATTAGTAGCATATGTTGTAGGAGATGGAAATGTAGATGCGTGGAGAGAGTATCTTAAAGCGAAACTACCAAGTTATATGGTTCCTGCGGGATTTGTGGCGATGGAAGCTATTCCACTTACAGCTAACGGTAAAGTTGATCGTGAGGCCTTACCTATGCCGGAGGAAACGCAGATTAATAGTGAATGTGTTGGCCCTCGGAATAGTAACGAACAGATACTAACTACCATTTGGAAGAGAGTATTAGGTGTTAAAAAGGTGGGAATCTATGATAATTTCTTTGAAATTGGTGGCGACTCGATTCTCAGTATTCAAATCATATCTCAAGCAAGTCAAGTGGGGTTAAAACTTACTCCAAAGCAAATGTTTGAATGCCCAACTATCGCTGAGCTGGCACAAGTGGCTATAGAAACGCAGGGAGTACAAGCGGAGCAGGGAATTGTGATAGGTGATGTGCCTCTTACTCCAATTCAGTGCTGGTTCTTCGAGCAAGAACATCCACATACAGAGCATTGGAATCAATCAATGCTTTTAAGAGTAAAAGAAAGATTGGATGTGAAATTACTAGAGGGAGCGATATTAAATTTACTGAAACATCATGATGCTTTACGTTTCCGGTACGAACAGTTACCAAACGGAACGTGGAGGCAGAGAAATGAAGGGACTGATGAGCTGTCAGTACTGCATGTTGTAAAACGGAATCAAGTTAATGAAAAAGAGTGGAATAAAATAATACAAGAAGAGATGAATATTCATCAAGCTAGTTTCAATTTAATTACTGGTCCGTTAATGAAAGTAGTGTACTTTGAAGATAACTTGACTGAAAATGATCGAATATTCTGGGTGATACATCATTTAGTAGTAGATGGAGTGTCATGGAGGATTCTATTGGAAGATTTACAGGTGGTATATAACCAGATGAAACAAGGTCAAGAAATTCGCTTACCTGCGAAAAGTACATCTTTTAAAGAATGGTCTGAACGACTTCAGACATACAGTGATTCGGGTATTTCAAAAGAAGTAAAGGATTATTGGAATGAACAAGTAGAAAAAGCAACGATGAAAATTCCAATGGACTATCCAATACAAGAAACGACAGAAGAATCGATTGATCAAGTGACGAGGACTTTAGGAATAGAAGAAACACAATCCTTGTTTCACGAAGTTCTAGTCACTCATAAGACAAGGATTGATGAGGTATTATTGGCGGCATTAGGACAAGCTATCGTCGATTGTACAAATCAGCAAACCGTTTCTATTCATCTAGAAGGACACGGGAGAGAAGAGATGATTGAAGGTATTGATTTATCAAGGACAGTGGGCTGGTTCACGAGTATTTATCCCGTTCATCTCAATTTTCAAGGAACTCAGACACCTATTGAAGGGTTAAAGGCAGTCAAAGAGCAATTGCGTCGAATCCCAAATCGCGGAGTTGACTATGGTATTTTACGTTACTTGAATAAAGGATTACTTCCGTTTTATCAGCAAAAGCCTTCAATAAGCTTTAACTATTTGGGCCAATTTGATCAGGTGTTTTCAAGGGACTCTTTGTTTATGCAAGAGACAGGATTTACATTTTTAGATCATGCTCCAGATTCCAAACCATCTCATCTAATTGATGTTATCGGAATGGTGAAAGATGAAAAGTTACATTTTATTTGGATGTATAGTAGGGAACAGTTTTCTAAATTAAAAATTCAAGTGATAGCAGATGGTATGTTGAGGCATCTTCGTCAACTTATAAATAAACCAACAACAGAGTCTGCTTTTACGGTATCAGATTTTGCTGATGCAGAGGATCTTACGGAAGAAAGCTTGAGCAAAGTATTACTTAAATTAACAAAGAAGAGGGTGTAAAAATGGGAGACGTTATTGATATATATGGTTTATCACCTTTGCAAAAAGGAATACTGTTTCATACTTTATACGATCAAGATGATGAACATTCTTTTTCCTATATTGTACAAGTAGGTTTCTTGCTCGGGGGGAAATTGGATGTTGATACTTTTGAAAAGGCTTGGGAATATGTTATTAATCGACATGAGGTTTTACGTTCAGTATTTGTATGGGAGGAAGTAGAAAAGCCACTACAAGCAGTTTACGAACGTCTTCCTTTTACTATTCATCAAGAGGATTGGAGTGCCCATTCGCATGAGGAAAGGGAGGAGAAATTACAACAGTTTTTGACTGCAGATCGTAGGAAAGGATTTTTATTGGATGAAGCACCATTGATGAGAGTCGCTGCGATTAAAGAAGCAAAAGAGGAAACGAGAATTATCTGGACACATCATCATATTTTGCTAGACGGATGGAGTGTGTCACTGGTCTTTAGTGAAGTGATGGAAGTTTATCTCAAGATGATAAAGGGAGAATTATTGAATCTTCCTAAATCTCTTCCTTATAAAAAATATATCCAGTGGATAAATAAACAAGATCAAAGTCTAGCAGAGGAATTTTGGAAAGAAGAATTAAAAGGGTTCTATGCACCTACTCCATTAGCAATGGAAAGAAAGGATCAAGGACAAGAGAAGGGTTATGGAGAGTGTGCTTATCAAGTATCTGAGGAACTTACGGAGAGTTTACAAAAGTGGGTACGAAATAGTCGATTAACGTTGAATACGTTAGTACAAGGTGCATGGGCTTATTTGATGAGTAGGTATAGCGGTGACAGTGACGTCGTATTTGGCGTAACTAGCGCTGGACGTCCTACTGATTTAATAGGAGCAGAGAATATGGTGGGGCTATTTATTAACACATTACCTACCAGAATTCGATTAACGGATAATACATCAGTAGTAGATTGGCTTCGTAAAATACAAATGAAAGAAATGGAACGAAGACAGTATGAGTATAATTCGTTGATAGATATTCAAGGCTGGAGTGAGGTTCCGCGAAATAGCTCCTTATTTCATACCTTGTATGTGTTTGAAAATTATCCAATTCAAGGTGAGAGAAATGATGATTTAAGATTACTAGATGTTACAAGCACGGAACAAACAAATTATCCTTTAACACTCATTGTAATGCCCGGTAAGAAAATTACTTTAAAGTTGATGTATGATCGAAGCTATTTTAATGAAGAAACAATAAATCGGATTCAGAATCATTTATTGCAAATATTAATTCAGATGACGAAAAGCCTAGATTCAAAACTATTTGAAATTACTCATTTAACAGAAGAAGAACAGATACAGTTACTAGAGGAATGGAATCATACTCAATTTAATTATTCGGCTGAAGGCATGATTCATACGATGTTTGAGGAGCAAGTTAAAAAAACACCGGAAGCAATCGCGGCTAGTTACGAAAATGAACAAATTACCTATAAAGAGTTGGAGAAGCGTGCAAATCAGCTAGCTCATTATCTACAAAAGCATGGTGTAGGCCCAGAGTCTCTAGTTGGGGTATATATGGAACGTTCATTACAAATGATGATAGCGTTATTAGGTATTCTAAAATCAGGAGCAGCGTATGTTCCACTTGACCCTACTTATCCAGAAAGTCGACTTCGATATATATTAGAGGATGCTGGAATCGAAGTACTAGTGACGGAAGAAAATTCTAAAAATTTGTTTGTATCTGAAAAAATAGAAACGATTTGTATGAATAAAGATTACACTGCAATTGAAAAAGAAGAATCAACCCCATGCATAAGTGGTGTAACAGGAGAAAATTTAGCGTATGTTATGTATACTTCAGGATCTACAGGGAATCCAAAGGGAGTAATGATTGAGCATCATTCAGTAATTAATTATCTAGAATGGATGCAACATAAATATCCGCTTTCTGAAAAGGATGTGGTCTTGCAGAAAACGCCATTCTCATTTGATGTCTCTGTTTGGGAATTGTTTTGGGGCATTCACGTTGGTGCAAGTGTATCTTTCTTACCTCCAGGTGGAGAAAAAGATCCTTCTATTATAGCTGAAGTGATTAAACAACATCAGGTTACTATAGTTCAATTTGTACCTTCGATGTTATCTGTTTTCTTAGATCACTTCAATCATATTGAATTGAACATGAATTGTTCCTCTGTACGCCATGTATTTTCTGGTGGAGAAGAACTAAGTTCAGGGTTAGTTAGACGATTTCAGCAGAAATGGAATTATAGTGGACAAGTGAAATTAACCAACTTTTATGGACCAACTGAAGCCACTATTTATATGAATGCATTTGATATCCAGCCTAATCAAGAATTTGTTTCTATTGGGCAGCCAATACAGAACACGCAATTATATGTATTAGACCA
Source organism: Bacillus sp. SRB3LM (assembly GCF_015712745.1). NCBI lineage: Bacteria > Bacillati > Bacillota > Bacilli > Caryophanales > Bacillaceae > Bacillus > Bacillus sp. SRB3LM. The sequence goes on along the minus strand of NZ_VWVQ01000067.1, from coordinate 205,830 downwards.
AAACCAACGCTTGCAATCAATAGGAACTGAGGGTGAGTTATATATTGGTGGTGCTGGTTTAGCGCGTGGATACTTAAATCGTCAGAATCTTACTGCTGAAAAATTCATTTCGCACCCATTTCGATTGGGGGAACGACTATATAGAACAGGAGATTCAGTAAGATATCTAACTGATGGAAATATAGAATTTATAGGTAGAATGGATCATCAAGTCAAAATGCGTGGTTTTAGGATTGAATTAGGAGAAATTGAAGCAACTTTAGAAAAATGTTCGTTTATTAAAGAGGCTGTCGTATTAGTTAGAGAAGATCGTCCAGGTGATCAACGATTGGTTGCATATGTAATAAGCGATGGAAATACCGAGGAGTGGAGAGAGTATTTACAAAACCAATTACCGAATCATATGATTCCAGCGCACTATATAGAGTTAGAACACTTCCCGCTTACTCCGAATGGGAAAATTGACCGAAAGGCCTTGCCAGCACCTGATGAGCAAGCTATTGAAGATTTAAATGTGCTACCTCGGACGCCATCGGAAGAGCTTATTGCCTCGGTTTGGAGTCAAGTGTTAGGAACAGAAAATATTGGCATTCAAGATTCCTTCTTTGAACGTGGTGGGCACTCTCTACTTGCTACTCAAATCGTCTCTAGATTGCAAGAACTGTTCCAAATTAAAATTCCATTACGTGAACTTTTCAAGCACGATACAGTGGAAGCATTGGCGAAACGAGTGGATCAGTTACGAAAAGAAGATAAAAAACGAGAGGTTGCTCCTCTTGTACCTATGAAACGAGAAGAAGTTATCCCACTTTCCTATGCGCAGAAACGTCTATGGTTTATTGATCAATTAATGCCAAATAGTGCTATGTACAATATTCATGCAGCGTGTCGCTTAACAGGTAAATGGTCAATTGAAGCATTGGAGGTCGGATGGAATCAATTGTTGGAGCGTCATGAATCATTAAGGACGACAATTCTAGAACGAGAGGGTGAACCTTTTCAACAAGTTCAATCTCCTGTGTTCAGACATATTCCTCAAACGAATCTAACAGATCTTTCTTTGGAAGATAGGGAAAGAGAAATGAAACGCCTTATTCAAAACGAGGCGGAGGCACCATTTCATTTTGGACAAGGTCCTCTAATTCGAACACGCATATTGAAAGTGGACAGGGAAGAATGGGTTCTCATTTGTACGATGCATCATATCATTTCAGATGGATGGTCAATGGGAATCTTACTTAAAGAATGGATGGCTTTTTATGAAGGAGCACTAACCGGAAAACCAGTGGAATTGAAGGAGTTATCTATCCAATATGCAGATTTTGTCATGTGGCAGAAGGAATGGCAAAAAGAGGAGAATTTGAATCAGCACCTTCAATATTGGAAGGAAGAATTATCTGGGGAACTACCGATTTTACAATTACCGATGGATCGTCCACGACCTGCAGTTCAAACCCATCGTGGTGCAAGTCAGTCCTTAATAGTGGCGAATTCCCTACAGGAGAAGCTCAAAGATTTAAGTTTGCAAGAAGGATGCACTTTATTTATGACATTGATGGCAGCGTATCAAAGCTTCCTTTCTCGTTATACAGGACAGGACGACATTATAGTTGGAAGCCCAATCGCTAATCGAAATGTGAAAGAGATTGAGGGATTAATAGGTTTCTTTGCAAATACGTTAGTTTATCGAGCTGATTTCAGTGAAAATCCGACGTTCCAAGAACTTTTGTCGCAGGTAAGAAAAAAAGCGCTAAAAGCATACGAGCATCAGGACATCCCATTTGAGAAAGTGGTAGAATCCGTAAAACCTGAACGGAATACAAGTCATTCACCAATATTTCAAACTATGTTTACTTTACAGAATATGAAACAAGAATTTCTTCAGCTATCTGAAAGACAAATGGAACTCATGGAAAGCCATGCTTCTGTTGCCAAATTTGATTTGAGTTTATTTGCTTCTGAGACGGAAGAAGGATTATCACTAACCTTTGAATATAATACTGATTTGTTTAATGATACAACCATTGAACGTATGACAAGTCATTTTAAACATTGGTTAAATCAAATTGTCTCTCATCCAAAATGTGTCCTATCAGAACTGAATATGTTATCGAAAGTAGAATATAAGCAACTACTAGAGGAATGGAATAAATCGCGTGTTATAGATATGGAAGAAAGTACGATTCATACAATGTTTGAAGAACAAGTGGAAAAAACACCAGAAGCAATTGCAGTAGTGTGCGAAGATGAAGAACTAACATATCGAGAGTTGGACGAACGCTCGAATCAGTTGGCACATTATTTACAAAAAAATGGTGTAACATGCGAATCATTAGTTGGGATTTGCGTTACACGTTCATCCGAGATGATTGTCGGTCTCTTAGGGATTATGAAGGCAGGAGGAGCATATGTCCCAATTGATCCAACGTATCCGGAAAGTCGACTGCAGTACATTTTAGAAGATGCTCAAATAAAGGTACTGGTGACACAGGAAAAGTTACAACAAAAAATGGTTATACCTACATTCGTCAACGTCATTTGTATTGATCGTAATCGAGCAGAAATAGAACAAGAAGTTACTACGGTATGCACGAGTGAAGCGACGGGTGATAACTTAGCTTATATTATCTATACTTCAGGTTCCACGGGAAATCCAAAGGGAGTAATGATTGAGCACAGAAATACAGTAACAATGATTCATTGGGCGCATCATACGTATTCTCGAAAGGAATTAGCGGGAGTATTAGCTTCAACTTCACTATCTTTTGATTTATCCGTTTTTGAAGTATTTGTTCCCTTAACGATGGGTGGTAAGGTGATTGTCGCTGAAAATGCTCTACATCTAGACAAGTTGTCTACCAAAGGTGTGACTTTGGTTAATACTGTGCCATCGGCAGCAAAGGAACTGGTTCGAGCAAAAACAATTCCTTCTTCAGTAAAGGTAATGAATTTGGCTGGAGAACCGTTACCATATCCGCTTGTTCAAGATTTATACGAGAGAAGTACGATTGAGAAGGTGTTCAACTTATATGGACCGTCTGAAGATACTACGTATTCCACGTATATGGAATTAGAAAAGGGTGTCATGCATAGGGTACCACCAATTGGTAAACCAATCTTCAATACAGAAGTATATGTATTGAGTGCTGAACAAAAAATGGTTCCAATTGGTGTAGTTGGTGAGTTGTACATTGGTGGATCAGGGTTAGCACGTGGATATTTAAAACGCCCTGACTTAACGAAAAATCGATTTATAACGCATCCGTTTAAAGAAGACGAGCGAGTATACCGGACTGGAGATCTAGTAAGGTATTTGCCGGATGGAAATTTGGAGTATGTTGGACGAATTGATCATCAGGTGAAAATTCGTGGGTTCCGGATTGAACTAGGAGAAATCGAAGCGGTATTACAAAAGCATACATTAGTTAACGAAGCTATTGTGATGGTGCGGGAAGATTATCCTGGCGATCCACGTTTGATTGCCTATGTTGTAGGAGACGGGGATGCTCAAAAGTGGCGTGATTATCTCAAGGAACAACTACCAAACTATATGATTCCATCCTATTTTGTTGGATTAAATGCATTTCCACTCACTCCTAATGGGAAAATTGATAGGAAGGCTTTACCAGCACCAGAGAAGCAGGAGATAGCAAGTTGTTATATTGCTCCTCGTACGTCTACGGAAAAAACAATTGTTTCGATATGGCATGAAGTTTTAGGTATGGAAAACATCGGAATTCAAGATTCGTTTTTTGAAATTGGTGGACATTCATTACTTGCTACGCAAGCTGTTTCCAATCTTAAAGAGGCTTTTGGAATCGAGATACCATTGCATGATTTATTTATATTTCATACGGTGCAGCAATTGGCAGAACAGATTGATCAATTGCTCGATAACAAAAATCAAGAAATGCAGAATGATAGTAAGGAGAATGTAAGTCTTCAAGACTATATTCAAAAAGAAGCAGAAGTCAGTAATGATGAAGAATTACTAGAACTGCTTAAGCAATTAGAAGAGCTATCAGAGGAAGAAGCACATGGGATATTCGAGAGTAATTTGATTGAGGAAGGGGTAAAAAAATGAGAAGTGATTTACTTGCAAAGCTGAGTTCACTTTCTCCTGAGAAGAGAGCATGGCTTCAGAAGCAAATGCAAAAAAAGGAGAATAAAGAAGCACTCCCGTTGTCTTATGCACAACAACGTTTGTGGTTTATGGACAGATTTAACCCAAACAGTTCTTTATATAATATTCCAACAGTATGGCATCTAAAAGGAAATTGGATACCTGAAGCATTAGAGAAGGGATTCAATCGACTCATTGAACGTCATGAATCATTACGAACTGTTTTTAAAGAAATAGGAGAACAGCCTGTGCAACAAATTGTCGAATTCCTTCCTAGAGCATTACCTGTAAGGGATTACTCTCAACTTCCTCTAGAAGTAAAAGAAAAAGAGGTAAATAGTTTAATTGCGAGCGAAGCGCAAGAACCATTTGATTTAATGAATGGTCCTTTAATTCGTAATCAGCTTGTTCAATTAGAGAAGGATGAATGGTTATTACTGTGTACGATGCATCATATTATTTCTGATGCTTGGTCCATTGGTATATTCATGAATGAATGCCTTGCTTTCTATGAAGAAGAAACGGGTGGAAATCCTGCTAAATTAAGTTCATTATCTATTCAATATGCAGACTTTGCGAAGTGGCAAAAGGGGTGGTTGCAAGGTGATGTGCTAAATCGTCAGCTTACGTATTGGCAGGAAGAATTGTCTGGTGAGCTTCCTATCTTACAACTGCCAGTGGATCGACCTCGACCGGTTAAGCAGACTTACTCTGGGGCTGCGCATCACGTGATTTTTCCTTATAAATTGCTCAGTCAATTGAAGGATATAAGCCGACAAGAAGGATCCACTTTATTTATGACTTTAATGGCCGCATACCAGAGCTTTCTTGCTCGTTATACGGGACAAAAAGATATTCTAGTTGGTAGCCCGATTGCAAATCGGAACCATAAGGGAGTAGAAGGATTAATTGGTTTCTTTGTTAATACGTTGGTTTATCGATCAGATTTGAGTGGCACCCCTACCTTTCGGGAGATTTTGAACCAAACAAAGAAAAAAGCGTTAAAAGCTTACGAATATCAAGATATACCATTTGAAAAAGTGGTAGAAGCTGTGCAACCTGAACGAAGCATGAGTCATTCCCCTATATTTCAGACCATGTTTACGCTACAGAATATAAAACAAGAACGACTAGATTTGCCTGATAGAAGTATTGAAATGGTAGAAAGTAATATGTCTATTGCTAAATTTGATTTGAGCTTAACTGCCTATGAAGTGGAAGAAGGTCTATTCGTCTCATTTGAATACAACACGGATTTATTTGATAGTAGTACCATTGCACGTATGGCAGGACATTTTGAGAACTGGCTAAATGAAATCACGTATCATCCAGATGAATCATATACAAAGCTGTCAATGTTATCGGATACTGAGCAAAAACAACTCCTAGAAGAATGGAATGATACGGACGTAGTTTATGGTCATGATTGTATGATTCATGAGCTATTTGAGCAGCAAGTTGCACGGACACCTGACGCAGTGGCGGTAGTTTATGAGGGTGGAAAGCTAACGTATCAAGAACTAAATGAAAAATCGAATCAATTGGCACATTTTCTACAAAAACGAGGTATCGGACCTGAATCATTGGTTGGTATATGTATTGAACGTTCTCCTGATATGATTATCGGTCTCTTTGGGATTTTGAAGGCAGGTGGGGCTTATGTCCCACTGGACCCAAGTTATCCTGAAAACCGCCTGAGATATATTTTGGAGAATTCACAAATTCAAGTGCTGTTAACAAAAGAGGCACTACAGGACTGGTTACCTAAAGATATTCAAGCAATTTGTTTAGACCGGGATCAAGTGATGATTTCTAAAGAGAGTAATTTAGCTCCGGTAAGTGGAGTAACAGCAAATAACTTAGCCTATATTATATACACTTCGGGTTCGACGGGAAATCCAAAGGGGGTAATGATTGAACATCATTCCGTTATCAACCGCCTACAGTGGATGCAGAAAAAATACCCATTGTCCGAGGAGGATACAATCCTACAAAAGACACCGTTTTCATTTGATGTTTCTGTATGGGAATTATTTTGGTGGTCATTTGTAGGAGCACGTGTTTGTTTACTTCCACCAGGAGGAGAGAAAGATCCTGCGGTGATTGAGGAGTATATTGAACGATATCGCGTGTCCACCATACACTTTGTTCCGTCGATGTTATCTACTTTTTTAGATTATATGGAACTATATAATTCGAAAAGGGATGTATCGTCTTTAATTCAAGTTTTCACTAGTGGAGAAGCGTTAAACACTGAGCATGTTCGCCGGTTTAAGGGGATCTTTTACAATGTTCAGCAAACAAAGTTAATTAACTTGTATGGTCCTACTGAAGCGACTGTGGATGTGACTTATTACAATTGTGATTTAGAAAAAGAAGCAATGATTATTCCGATTGGTCGTCCAATTGATAATACAGAGTTGTATGTGTTAGATCAATATCAACAAGTAGTCCCGATTGGTGTGGCAGGGGAACTTTACCTTGGAGGAGTAGGATTGGCACGTGGCTACTTCAATCGACCGGATTTAACTACTGAACGTTTTATTCCGCATCCTTTTAAGGACGGGGAACGATTATATCGAACGGGTGACTTGGTGAGATATATGAATGATCGTAACTTAGAATATATTGGAAGAATAGATAACCAAGTTAAAATTAGAGGATTCCGAATTGAATTGGGAGAAATTGAAGCAGCTTTACATGATCACTCATCTGTAAAAGAGGCAGTCGTGTTGGTGAAGGAAGAACGACCAGGAGATAAGCAGTTAGTAGCTTATGTAGTGGGTGAAGGGGATGCTGGAGAATGGCGTGAATATCTCAAGAAGCAATTACCACATTATATGGTTCCGGCATACTTTTTCCAAATTGAAGGTATGCCACTCACTCCAAATGGTAAAGTGAATCGGAAAGCATTATTGGAATTAGAAGAACAGTTCATAAGTGAAGATATTACTTCATCACGAACACCAGTGGAGGAGCTCATCGTTTCCGTTTGGAGCCAAGTGTTAGGAATAAAAAATATTAGTGTTCAGGATTCCTTTTTTGAAATCGGTGGTCATTCACTACTAGCTACTCAAGTAGTGTCACGTTTACAGAGAATTTTTCAAATCGAATTACCAGTACGTGAACTATTTGAATATACAACGGTGGAGTCACTGGCAAAGCGATTAGAACAGTTACGTAAAGGAGATAAAAAACGAGAGATTCCGCCACTAATACCAATGAAACGAGGAGAAGCTATTCCACTATCTTATGCCCAACAACGTTTATGGTTTATTGATCAATTTACACCTAATAGTGCCCTTTACAATATGCCAATGGTATGCCGTCTTACAGGGAATTGGCTACTTGAAGCATTGGAAACGGGATGGAATCAACTAATAGAACGTCATGAATCACTGCGGACGGTCTTTCAAGAGGTGAATGGTCAACCCGTACAGCAAATTGAACCGTATGCTTTTCAATCAATTCCGAAAACGGATTTAACTATGCTTTCTTCTGAAGATCAAGAAGAAGAAGTTAAACGTTTAATTCAACAAGAAACAGAAGTACCATTTGATTTAACAGAGGGTCCATTAATCAGGACAAGTATTTTGCACGTGGGAGAGGAAGAATGGATACTCCTTTGTACTCTACATCATATCATTTCAGATGGATGGTCAATGGGAATCCTACTTGAAGAATGGATGGCATTTTATGAGAAAGCAACGGATGGAAAGGTAGCGGAACTTGAACCATTACCGGTTCAATATGCCGACTTTGCTCAGTGGCAAAAGGGATGGCTAAAGGAGGAGGTGCTTGATCAACAACTCCAATATTGGAGGGAAGAATTGTCTGGGGAGCTTCCTGTACTCCAACTTCCTGTGGATCGCCCGCGTCCCGCAATACAAACACATCACGGGTCGACATACACTCTGGTTCTGCCAAGCACGCTACATGATAAATTGAATGAACTTAGTCGAAAAGAAGGGGCTACACTCTTCATGACGCTTTTAGCTGCATATCAAAGTTTTCTATCTCGTTATACGGGACAAGAAGACATTCTGGTCGGAAGCCCAATTGCGAATCGGAATTATAGAGAAATTGAAGGACTAATTGGTTTCTTCGTTAACACGCTGGTTTATCGAGCTAATTTGAGTGGTAGACCGACATTTCAAGATGTACTGTATCAGGTTCGTCAAAAGGCATTGAAGGCGTATGAATATCAAGATATTCCATTTGAAAAAATTGTAGAAGTTGTGCAACCGGAGCGAAGTACAAGTCATTCGCCAATTTTCCAGACTATGTTCATCTTGCAAAATATGAAACAAGAGTTACCGGTGTTATCTAGTAGAAGTATTGAAATGATAGAAAGCCATAGTCCAATTGCAAAGTTTGATTTAAGTGTAATGGCAGTTGAGACGGAAGAGGGATTACTTTTTACTTTTGAGTACAATAAGGATTTATTCAATGCTACTACTATTGAACGGATGGCAGGACACTTTGAGAAATGGCTACATGAAGTTTCTCATCGCCCACAAAATCCGTTGCATGACCTGAGCATGCTATCAGAAACCGAGCGTACTTTGTTATTAGAAACATGGAATGACACTGTAATGGAAATGTCTCATCAGGGTCTTATTTGCGACAAATTTGAGGGGCAAGTAGCAAGGCGTCCTGATGCGATTGCGGTAGTTGATCAAACAAAACAGTGGACTTATGGTGAATTGGATACACAAGCAAATCAGTTGGCAAATGTTTTACAGCGAAAGGGAGTAGCTCCAGAGTCAGTGGTAGGGGTTTATCTTCCGAGATCAGCTGAGCTGATGGTAAGTTTACTAGGCATTTTAAAAGCTGGTGGAGCTTATGTCGTTTTAGATCCGTTGTATCCAAAATCAAGGTTAGAATACATGATTGAAGATGCAGGAATTCAATTTGTAGTGACGGCGGAAGGACAAGACGGACATTTCGCACACGTCGAAATGGTGAGGTTAGAAGAATTAACGGTGGAAAGCGTAATCGCACCTACACGTCAAATAAATCCAGAGAACTTAGCCTATATTGTTTATACCTCTGGTTCTACAGGAAAACCGAAGGGTGTAATGGTTGAATATCGCTCATTAATGAATATGGTTTCTTGGCATCAGGAAGTTTATCATATTTCAGCAGAGGATCGTGCGACTCAGATTGCAGGGGTTGCTTTTGATTCGGCTGTCCAGGAGATTTGGCCGTATCTAACTGCTGGCGCAGCGCTCTACTTGTCAACAGAGGAACTGAGAATTAATCCAGAAGCACTAAGGGACTGGCTCATTGATTCACGAATAACAGCTAGCTTTGCACCTACGCCTATTCTGGAAAGACTCTTGAAATTATCTTGGCCAGATAAAACGGATCTTCGTTTTATCATTACTGGTGGGGATCAATTAACGCAGTATCCATCTAACGATATTCCTTTTGCGGTAATTAATCAGTATGGTCCATCGGAGAATACCGTTGTTACCACAGATTGTTATGTACCTGTAGGAGTGACAACAGGTACGCCATCGATTGGTCGACCGATTGCGAATACAGAAGTTTATGTGTTAGATTCTCATCTTCAGCTAGTACCAACTGGTGTAATTGGAGATCTCTATATCGGAGGGAAGAGTCTTGCACGTGGATATGCTAATCGTCCGGATCTTACAAAGGAAAAATTTATTCCACATCCTTTCAAGTCAGGAGAACGTCTCTATTATACAGGAGACAAAGCAAGTTATCTTTCTGATGGTAATCTCCAGTTCCATGGACGTATAGATGACCAAGTGAAAATTCGTGGTTTCCGGATTGAATTGGGAGAAATAGAAGCTGTTTTGCAGGCGCATTCTTCTGTGAAAGAAGCTGTTGTATTGGTGCGAGAGGATAATCAAGGTGATAAGAGATTAGTAGCTTATGTAGTTGGTGAAGGAAGTGTCCATGAATGGCGAGAACATCTACAAACACATTTACCTAATTACATGGTTCCAACAAACTTTATTGAGATGGAATTTTTACCACTTACACCGAATGGAAAACTTGATTTGAAGGCATTGCCTATACTTAGTGAACAATCCGCTGAAAATACTGTATACCCAAGAACTCCGCTGGAAGAACTTATTGCTTCAGTGTGGAGTCAAGTGCTAGGAATAAGAGGCATTGATGTTCAGGATTCTTTCTTTGAGCTCGGTGGTCACTCTCTACTTGCTACACAAGTGGTCTCACGCTTACAGGAAGTCTTTCAAATCAAATTGCCAGTACGTGAACTGTTCGAATATTCAACGGTCGAGGCATTATCGAAACGAATAGATCAGTTACGTAAGGGGAGCGAAAAACGAGAAATTCCACCATTGATGCCGATGGAACGAGGGGGAAATATTCCACTGTCTTATGCCCAACAGCGCTTATGGTTTATTGAACAATTTGCACCTAATAGTGCACTTTATAATATGCCGATGGTATGCCGGCTTACAGGGAATTGGTTACCTGAGGCATTGGAGTTGGGATGGAATCAGTTGATAGAGCGTCATGAATCTTTGCGGACTGTATTTTATGAAGAGGATGGCCATCCTGTGCAGCAGATTCAAACGTACGTTTTCCGTCCGCTTCTGCAAATGGACTTAAATAAGCTTTCATTAGAGGAGCGAGAAAGAAAGTTGGAGCAATGGATTCAAACTGAAGTCGAATCTCCATTTGATTTAGAACAAGGGCCATTATTCCGTGGGAAACTCATAAGAATTTCAGAAGAAGAATGGGTTCTTCTGTGTAATATGCATCATATTATCTCGGATGGGTGGTCGATGGAAATCTTGCTTCAAGAATGGATGGCATTTTATGAGAATGCGATTGGTGAAAAACAAGCAGAGCTGGAACCACTACAAGTTCAATATGCCGATTTTGCTCAGTGGCAAAGAGACTGGTTGAAAGATGAAGTACTATATCAACAGCTTGCATATTGGAAGGAAGAATTATCTGGTGAGTTACCAGTCTTAATGTTGCCAATGGATCGTCCGCGTCCGCCAGTGCAAACCCATCATGGATTAACTCATAATGTTTTGTTGTCACGCTCATTACTGGATAAATTAAACGAACTAAGTCGTCAAGAAGGGGCCACACTTTTCATGACCTTATTGGCATCGTATCAAAGTTTCCTTGCTCGTTATACGGGACAAACGGATATTATTGTTGGTAGCCCAATTGCAAATCGAAATTATCGAGAAATTGAGGGGCTGATTGGTTTCTTTGTCAACACTTTGGTTTATCGAGCTGATTTAAGTAATGCACCGGCATTTCAAGAGTTGTTGTCTCAAGTGCGGATAAAAGCATTGAAGGCGTATGAGTATCAAGATGTTCCGTTTGAGAAAATTGTAGAGGTTATCCAACCTGAACGAAATACAAGCCATTCCCCGATTTTTCAAACCATGTTTACTTTGCAAAATACGGGACAGAAGCTACCAGAATTACATGGAAGAAATATAGAAGTAATGGAAAGTAATGCTCCGATCACTAAGTTTGATTTAAGTTTAACTGCTGCAGAAGTGGAAGAGGGTTTATTACTTACTTTTGTTTATAGAACTGATTTATTTGACAGCTTAACTATTGAATCCATGGCTGAACATTTTGGGAACTGGTTGAATGTAATCGTGGAGAATCCTGATAAATCATTAGCTAAGTTGCCTATATTATCAGGATTACAGCAAAAACAGTTGGAGGAGTGGAATAATAATAATGTAGCATATCCACAGGAAAGTACGATTCATCAGCTGTTTGAAGAGCAAGTAAATCGTACACCTGATGCGGTAGCAGTGGTAGATGAAAAACAGCAGTTAACATATCGAGAGCTGAATGAAAAAGCTAATCAATTGGCCCACTATCTTCAGCAATGTGGGATTGGGACTGAATCATTAGTTGGAATTTGCTTTGAGCGTTCAGTTGAGATGATTGTTAGTATTATGGGGATCTGGAAGGCTGGAGCAGCATATGTTCCATTGGACCCATCATATCCAGAAAGTCGCCTACGATATATTTTGGAGGACACTGAAATTCAAGTATTAGTTACGAATGAGTCATTGGAAGGCTGGATACCCAAAGAAGTCAAGGCAGTTTGTCTAGATAGGGATCAGGCAATGATTTCAAAAGAAAGCATTTTTTCACCAAAATGTGAAGTAACAGGAGAAAACCTAGCGTATGTTATCTATACTTCGGGATCGACGGGGAATCCAAAGGGTGTCTTGATACAGCATCATTCTGTACTAAACTTGTCGCATGGTTTACAAAAAGAGGTTTTCGAACATGAGATACCATCTAACATGCATGTCGGTTTAAATGCGTCAATTGCCTTTGATGCATCTATTCAGCAATTACAAATGCTGCTTTATGGTTCAAGTTTGTATATTATTCCGAATGAAGTACGAAGTGATCCGGAACAGTTTGTAGCTTATATTAGGGAGAACAAGTTAGCAATCTTTGATATAACGCCTTCAATGCTTCAATTACTTATAGATGCCGGATTGTTAGAAACGTACGATGGCGTTCATGTTCCAAGTAAGGTATTGGTTGGCGGCGAAGCAATTATGCCGTCATTATGGGAACAGCTAGTAGAGACTGATAAAATGGAGTTTTATAATGTATATGGTCCTACAGAATGTACGGTTGATGCAACATGCTATCATATTAAAAAAGATAGTAAGAGAGTAACAATTGGGCGTCCATTGCCTAACATCCAAACTTATGTATTAGATAGAAATAGGTTGCCAGTTCCAGTTGGTGTGATGGGGGAACTTTATATCGGAGGAGCAGGTCTAGCAAGGGGGTACTTGAATCGTCCAGAGTTAACATCCGAACGATTTATTTCTCATCCATTCAAAGAAGGCGAGAGGTTATATAGAACAGGTGATCTTGTGAGATATCTTCCTGATGGTAATATAGCCTACTTAGGAAGAATGGATAATCAAGTGAAGATTAGAGGATTTCGAATTGAACTTGGAGAGATTGAGTCGACCTTACAGGAGCATTACTTAGTAAAAGAGGCAGTTGTAATGGTTAGGGAAAATCAGTCGGGAGATAAGAGGCTGGTAGCTTATGTAGTGGGCGAAGGCAGTTTAGAAGAATGGCGAGAGTATCTTAAAACAAAACTGCCAATCCATATGATACCTTCCTACTTTGTCGAAATGAAAGAATTACCGCTAACCATAAATGGAAAGGTTGATCGGAAATCGTTACCTATACCAGATTATCAAGGAACAAAAGAAGGATACGTGGCCCCAAGAAATGAACGTGAACATAGGCTTTCTATCATTTGGGAACGTGTGCTAGGTTCAAAACGTATTGGTATGAATGATAACTTCTTTGAAATTGGTGGAGATTCAATTCTTAGCATTCAGATTGTCTCGCGCGCGAAGCAAGTTGGTTTACAATTGACACCAAAACAAATATTTGAACACCAAACGATTGCTGAGTTGGCGCAAGTAGTCAAAGAAGAACAAGGTGTACAAGCTGAACAGGGAATTATAACTGGAGAGACGATACTTACACCTATTCAGCAAAGGTTTTTTGCACAAAATCATCCTAACCCACATCATTGGAATCAATCCATGTTCTTTAGAACGAAAGAGAAATTGGACATAGGATCACTGGAAAAGGCGGCAGGTAACCTTCTACTTCATCATGATGCTCTGCGTTTAAGATATGAACGTTTGCCTAATGGGGTTTGGAAACAGTGGAATGAAGGAATAGAAGAACAATTGATGCTTACTGTCATTTCATTAGACGAAGTGCCGGAAGCTGATTGGCATCAGGTTATTCAAAAAGAGATTAATGTTGCACAAGAAAGTTTGAATTTACATGATGGTCCGCTAATGAGAATGGTGTATTTTGATGAAGGTGAGCACGCTGGCCGATTATTTTGGACAATTCATCATTTAGCCGTGGATGGTGTTTCTTGGCGAATTTTATTGGAAGATTTGCAAACAGCATATACGCAAGTAGTCCAAGGGCAGAAAATTCAATTACCTATGAAGAGTACATCTTTTAAAGAATGGTCGGAGAAATTACATCATTACGCTGAAACTGGACTATCAAAAGAAGTGCTACATTACTGGGAGGAGCAGGCTGAACAAGACGTAGTTAAATTGCCGGTAGATGGTACTATAAGTAATCCAGTAAGCGCAGTAACTGAGGAAATTACTGTGGTGTTAAATGAGAATGAGACCCGTATGTTATTGCAAGAGACTTTAAGCACTCACCGTGTCCAAATCAATGAAGTATTATTAGCAGCATTAGTACAAGCTACGGCAGCATGTACGGGGCAGCCGATATTGAGCGTAGATTTAGAGGGACATGGTCGAGAAGAGATTATTGAAGATGTTGATTTATCGAGAACTGTGGGATGGTTTACAAGTATTTACCCAGTTCATTTAAATATTACTAGTGCTAATACGCCAATTGAAGCATTAAAAGCAGTTAAAGAACAAGTTCGCAAAATTCCTAATAAGGGTGTTGATTATGGGGTGTTGCGTTACATGAGCGCAACAATGTGTGAGCAATTAAGCTCCCAATATACACCGTCTATTAGTTTTAACTATCTTGGACAATTTGACCAAATGTTTTCTAGCGATGCAATGTTTATTCCGGAGAACGAATTTAAGCGTTTAGATCATGCAGCCGGTTCCAAGCGATCGCATGTAATTGATGTAATTGGGGTTGTAACGGATGGAAAACTTCAGTTCACTTGGGTATACAATGTTGGACAATTTGCCAAATCAACGATTCAAAGTATTGCACAGAATATGCTATATCAACTGAGTACATTGATTCAATTTTCAGATAGAGAATCTGCACTGACCATTTCGGATTTTGCAATGGCTAATCTTAGCCAAGAAGGTTTGACAAATGTACTAAACAAAATGCATCGCGGAAAGAACAATCAGATTACTGATTTATATCCACTATCACCTTTGCAAGAAGGTATGATTTTCCACACATTGCATGACCAAGGGGATGAACATGTTGCACCGTATATAGTGCAATTGAGTTTTATGATTCGAGGAAAAATGAATATTCCTACATTTGAGCAGGCGTGGAAATCTGTAATTCAGCGGCATGAAATTTTTCGTACAGCATTTGTATGGGACGAAATTGAAGAACCTGTACAAGTGGTGTATGAAAATATCCCATTTAAAGTGAACAAAGAAGACTGGCGTACAATGACAAGTGAAGAGATAGAGGAAAAAAGAAAAGTCTTTTTGGCATTAGATCGAAAACAAGCCTTCCAATTTGATGAAGCACCATTGATGCGGGTAACAGTCATTCAAGAAGGTGAGGAAGAATATCGGATTGTTTGGACCCATCACCATATTTTACTGGATGGATGGAGTTTACCATTAGTATTTAATGAATTACTTACAGTCTATCAGAAGAGAATGAATGGAGAAGCTGTGAAGTTACCTAAGTCCTCACCATATAAGAAATATATCCAATGGTTAAGAGAGCAAGATAAGGAGCAGGCGGAACAATTCTGGAGAGAGAAGCTAAAAGGTTTTACTGCGCCAACTTTGCTGGGCTTAGAAAGTAAAGAGGAAGAAAAAGGTTACACAGAGAAGGTTACGTATTTATCAGAAGAGCAGACTCAAGCGTTACAAGGATGGGCGAAACGCAATAAACTTACTTTGAGTACAGTAATTCAAGGTGCATGGGCATATCTCATGAGCCGATATAGTGGAGAAAATGACATTGTTTTTGGTGTAACAAGCTCAGGGCGTTCTACGGAGATTATTGATGTTGAAAACATCGTAGGTCCTTTCATTACAACGTCACCGACGCGAATTCAATTGGTGGATGATATAAAATTAATAGATTGGTTGCAGAAGATACAAGAGGAAGAGATAGAAAGAAGACAATATGAGTATGCTTCTTTGACAGAGATTCAGGGGTGGAGTGAAGTTCCTAGAGGAATACCGCTGTTCAATAGTTTATATGTGTTTGAAAATTATCCAGTGAAAGAGGAGTCTTCAGAAAATCTGGAAATTGGTGAATTGGAAGGGGTAGAACAAACCCACTACCCATTAGGGTTAGCTGTAGTTCCAGGAATCCAGTTATCGTTAAAGTTAATGTATGACTGTAGTAAGTTTAATAGAGTAACCATTGAACGAATGCTGGGTCATTTACACCAAGTGTTAATGCAAATGCTCAAAAACATTGATCAAAATCTATCGGAGCTAGTATATATTACGGAAGCTGAACAAAGAAAGCTATTGGAAGAATGGAATAATAATACTATATCCTATCCACGTGAGAATGCAATCCATCAACTATTCGAAGAGCAAGTAAATCGTACGCCTGACGCGTTGGCAGTGGTAGATGAAAAACAGCAACTAACATATCGGGAGCTGAATGAAAGAGCTAATCAATTAGCCCATCATTTACAGAAATGTGGAATTGGGACAGAGTCATTAGTTGGCCTTTGCTTTGAGCGTTCAGTTGAGATGGTTGTTGGTCTCATGGGAATTTGGAAGGCTGGAGCAGCCTATGTTCCATTGGATCCATCGAATCCGGAAAGCCGCCTGCAATATATTTTAGAAGACACAGGAATTAAAGTGTTAGTTACAAATGAGGTATTACTAGGATGGATACCTAAAGACATCAAGACAGTTTGCCTAGATAGGGACCAAGCAATGATTTCTCAAGAAAGCAAACTTTCACCAATATGTGAGGTAACAGGGGAAAACTTAGCGTATGTTATCTATACTTCTGGTTCGACAGGGAATCCAAAGGGGGCTTTAGTACAGCACCATTCTGTAATAAACCTATCCTATGGTTTACAAAAAGAAGTTTTCTCACATGAGATACCTAGTAATATGCGCGTCGGTTTGAATGCATCAATTGCCTTTGATGTATCTATTCAGCAATTACAAATGTTGCTTTATGGTTCAAGTTTATATATTATCCCAAGTGAAGTTCGCACTAATCCGGAACAATTTGTATCCTATATTAGGGAGAATAAATTGGAAATGTTTGATATGACACCTTCATTGCTTCAATTACTTATAGATGAAGGATTGCTAGAAATAAGTGCAGATGTTCATGTACCAAGTAAGATATTAGTCGGTGGTGAAGCAATCATGCCATCATTATGGGAACAGCTAGTAGAGACCGAAAAAATTGATTTTTATAACGTCTACGGTCCTACAGAATGTACGGTTGATACAACGTGTTATCATATTCAAACAGATAGTAAGAGAGTTACAATTGGACGTCCGTTGCCGAACGTGCAAACTTATGTATTGGATAAAAATTTGTTACCTGTTCCAGTTGGTGTAACAGGTGAGTTATATATCGGTGGTGCAGGTATAGCGAGAGGATACTTGAATCGTCCAGAATTAACAGCAGAGCGATTTATCCGTCATCCATTTAATGAAGAAGAGCGTTTATATCGTACTGGAGATTTGGTTCGTTATTTACCTGATGGTAATTTAGATTACTTGAGAAGAATTGATAATCAAGTGAAAATTAGGGGCTTTCGTATTGAACTTGAAGAGATTGAAGCGAATCTAGAGAGGCATCCATTGGTAAAAGAAACAGTAGTTTTGGTAACAGAGGATAAATTAGGACAGCAGAGATTGGTTGCTTATGTAGTTGGAGATGGAAGTATGCATGATTGGCGTGAATATCTCAAGAGACAAGTACCGAATTATATGGTTCCCGCACACTTTATTAAGGTAGACGAGATTCCTCTTACAACGAATGGAAAAGTTGATCGAAAGGCATTGAACAATTTAACTATTCAAAGAGAAAATAACTTCTCTACACCAATCATTCCAAGGGATGAAATTGAATATCAGTTGATTAAAATCTGGCAGGATGTGTTACAGATAGAAGATGTGTATGTAAATGATGATTTCTTTAATAGAGGGGGACACTCTCTCCTTGTAATTAAATTAGTTTCAAAAATTAAGGAGAAGTTTGGAAAAGAGATTAAGGTGTCTACATTGGTTAAGAATCCAACAGTGGAAGGAATCGCATGCCTTATTCGTGATAAGCATGATATGACGAAATCGGTATCAGCGCTGGTTCCACTGCAAGAATCAGAAAAAAGACCTTTCTTCTGCGTTCATCCGTTTATGGGGAATGTATTTTGTTACATTCAACTAGCAAGATTGCTTAAGAACCATTGTTCATTTTATGGTTTACAGAATCCTCTTATAGAAAAGAAAGAAATTGACGAGTTAACTTTGCCGGAAGTAATTCAACTTTACATCGAAGAAATAAAACGTGTTCAGCCAGAAGGCCCATATCGTCTTGGAGGATGGTCTTTAGGCGGTGCAATTGCTTATGAAATCGCAACTGTGTTAAAGAATCAAGGTGAGGAAGTTGAGTTGTTGGTACTCATGGATACTAAAGTACCTTCAGAGCAGGACTATAAAACAACGGAGGATATGCTCTCATATATATATGAGCATCTCATTCCTAGAGATTTTACTGAGCAGGGGGAAGGCCTCTTCCATGAACAAGATATGCTTGTAGAGCGACTAATTATGGAGGGAGTACTCCCTCCTGATGCAGATCTTATGAATTTGAAGCAAGTTATCAATGCTCATAGGAAATGCCTGAACATAATGGCAGAGCATGACTTGATACCATACTTTGGGGAAGTTATCTACTTTAGTGCTGAGGAGGGAAAAGAGTTGTTTACAGATTGGGGACCTTTATTAAAAGGAAGAGTAAATAAGTATTCTGTCCCTGGATCACATGAAGAAATAGTGAGCTCCCCGGCAGTTGAAAAGATAGTTAAGTACCTATTAAATGAATTTGAAGGGATAAAAGAGAAATCCATTTTATTAACGGAAAAGTAGAGAGTATAAAAGATGCAACGCAATGAACGAAAAGGGTAGACCAATACCTGCATATCAAGTGCAGGGAATAATGAATATATTAAGAGCATTACTTTTTAAGGGGATAATGTAAAAAGTAATTGGTAAAGACGTAGAAATCTTTATGAGTTATTCATAGTATGATGTAAATACTATGAAATCTTTGTAATAGAAGCGAATGCCTGATGATATTACTGAGGGAAGGTGCATATTTTCATTGATATGTAAATATGCACCTTTTCTATTGTATTTGCAATTTAATAAAGTTAATTTGAATTTATGTAACGCACATATATGAAGCCATCCTTTAAAAAAAGGAAGTGATTTATCATACACATTCAAGCTGTGAAAATACCAAAGAATATTGAAAGTCATTTGTTTAAGCAACTTAGTAACTTGGTTTCAAATGAGAAGAAAGAACGAATGAAGCGTTTATTAAACTCATGCGACATTAATAGAACTTTGATAGGGGATTTACTAATCCGATCTCTAATCTGCCAAAAGTATAAAATTAATAATGAAGAAATTAGATTTATATATAATGAGTATGGAAAACCTTTTGTTGAAAATTTTTCTGACTTTCATTTTAATCTGTCACATTCAGGAGAATGGGTGGTTTGTACTACTGCTAATTTTAATGTGGGTATTGATATAGAAAAGGTTTCAGAGATAGAGGCTCTTAAATTAGCAAATGAATTTTTTTCAGAGGAAGAATTTTATGATATATCTAATATAAATTCTGATGAACAAATTAATTATTTTTATGATTTATGGACATTAAAAGAAAGTTATATAAAAACGATTGGAAAAGGGCTTTATATCCCGTTAAATTCATTCTCTATAAAAAAAGAGTCACCAACTTTAATTTCATATAAGTATATACCTCAAAACTTTTACTTTAGACAATATAACATTGAGCCAAATTATAAGATATCTGCTTGTGCAACAAGGGATGAATTTCCGCAAGAGATAATAATTAAAGACATTTATGCAATTTGCCAAAATATATACAAATTTGAAAGTAAGGAGAAAATCAATGCAGAAGACTAAACTTTTTTGCTTTCCACATGCTGGGGGATCTGCGTTTAGTTACGCAAAATGGAAAAATCACTTTAATCCATATATTGAGGTAGTCCCGATAGAGTTAGCTGGTAGAGGATATAGAATTGAAGAAAACTTGTACCAAAGTATGGAAGAGGCAGTAAATGATGTCTACAATAAAATAGTTATGCAGATAGATGATTCGCCCTACATTCTATTCGGGCATAGCATGGGAAGTTTGATTGCCTATGAAGTAGCAAGAAAAATAAAAGATTCTAAAAACGTATCGCCTGAATTTCTTGTTTTGTCCGGTAGAAATCATCCAAATAGTAAAATAAAAAATATCCGACATAATCTTTCTAATGAGCAATTTAAAAGAGAAGTTATTGCAATGGGAGGTACACCATCCGGGGTACTTCAATCAGAAGAATTAATGGAGATTTTTCTCCCAATTCTAAGAGCAGATTTTAAAATTGTCGAGACATATATTCATGACAATAATATACAACCATGTGATATTGATTTTCTTATATTTAATGGGGAAAATGATGAATTTACTACATATGATCAAGTAATAAAATGGGAGCAATATACAAGTAGAACGTGTACTCTTCATTCTTTTGAAGGTAATCATTTCTTTCTAAATGAAAATATTGAAGAAATAGCAAAGAGTATTATAAGAAAGTTAGATTCTAAAAGATTATCAAATAGTTTTTAGAGGTTTTCTTTCATCATCAGACAGTCGTTGGATAACTGGTGAGTTAATTGATGTAAGGGGTGGATCTTGCTTATAATGCTAATTGTAAGTATTATTTACTTTAAAAACCAAAACTTTCTCAATTTAATGTTGAGAAAGTTTTGGTTTTTATTATTCTAGTAGTAATCACTTTTTAAAGTTATAGAAATTTAAAAATAAAGTATTGTATACATGTAAGTATGATTAAAAATGAAAAGTTGTAAATGCTAAATTTAATTAAATACGCCTTACTCTCTTTAACATTGGCCTGAATGAATAGTTTATAGGAGATTACACTGGCTAAAGATGCGATAATTGTTCCAAGCCCTCCAATATTTACTCCTAGTAATAAAGCTTTCCAATCAGAAGTAAAGTTTGATAGAAGAATTGAAGTAGGAAAATTGCTAATCAATTGACTCAAAAATATGGAACTAAAGAAGACTGAAGTATCTCCTCTTAAATTAGCGCGAGCAAAGGTCCCCAGCGCATCAGAATGAGAAATGTTTCCAATAAAAATAAAAAAACAGACAAAGGTTATTAGAAGAAAGTAATCAATCTTTAATAGTAAGTTTCTATCTAACGTAAAAGCTGCCATCAATGTAACTATTAGCGCAATGTAATAATTAATGAAACCAAAAATAGATGCAATGATAGTGATAAGTATCAAAATCCAGATGGTAGCTTTTTTTCGATTCTTCACGGTAATAACAGGTAGTTCTATTTTTAAATCTGTTTTTTGAAGTTTTTGAGTAAATATAAACAACAAACTAATTCCAAGTACAGCTAAAAGCAGGATTGAACCTAAAAATGGGATGAGCTTAATTCCATAGTAAGAATATAGATATAAATTTTGTGGGTTTCCCATAGGCATCAAGCTACTACCGATGTTTGCCGCAATTGTCTGCAGGATGATTGTATCCATCATGTTCATTTGTGTTTTTTTACTAATGACAAGTGTTATTGGTACAAAAGTGAGGAGAGCAACATCATTTGTTACAAACATGGAGCAAATAAAGCATAACAAAATTAGAATAATAGATATTGACCTGCTGTTATTGCATTTATTTAAAATCGCAACGGCAAGTTTGTCTAATATCTTTAGTTGTTCCAAGGCCTTAATGGCCACCATTAGATTAAATAAGCTAATTAACACTTCAAAGTTAATATATTCGACCTTTGGCGAATGTATGAAGCAGCTTACAATTGCTAGTATCAGTGAAATGGTAAGTACTAAATCCTTTTTTAAAAATTCGAATTTCATAAGGAGTCTTTTTTTATTTTGAACGAATACTATTTCTTTCACAATACACCACCTGTAATCTATGTTAGTAAATATACGTTTTTTGGGATAACTCGATATTGCTAGAAAAGAGGATGTCATAAGGTCCTAAATAAGAGTTTTGTAATGTTTCATCCCTTCAACAAAATCCTTTTTTTCTTAGTGTCTTTCATGTTGCAAATATGTCAATATAGACGAATCAAACTAGGGGGATTAATTGAGAAAACAAATGTTTTTTGTATGATACCATAAATAAATTAAATATTTTATTTTTTAAATATTCTTATAATATCCCGTTGATTCTTGATTTCAAATACTTTATATGAACTTCTAAAAGAGAAAAAATATGCATGTTTTTATGAAGAAAATAGAGGCTTGTCAAAGGTTAGGTAGAACAGCATCCGCGATGTTTGGATACTGTATAAAATTCACAAAATCTCACTGTTTTTTAGATGAAAAATCTTAAAATATTTTTTTGTTTTTATAAAAATCTGTACTTTTTCGTAACATTCTGTACTTTTAATTATAAATTAAAGACAAGCTTCTCTTAGTTGAAGATTGAAAGCGCTTTATAGATTTTTCGTGAAGTTTTTATCTAGCCTATTTTTGAGATTAGTAGTGAGAAAGGAGATATTTCCATGTTCTTGAGAAAATTAACAAAAAACCACTTAATCACTATTGATTATTATGATTTAAATGTAAATCACCGGTAAACGAAACAAACGTAATAGTACAACAACAATAGTGGATAAGAATATTAGTTTTGCAGAAAGGGATAGAGCATCGTGTGTATAATCGATAATTTTTTGAAAATTTGGGTTTTTAGGTGCATGTTGCGATGTTTGCTTAAACAGGCCAATTCTATTCATATAGAAAATTTTTATCCTTGTTGTATTTCAATATGAATGAGGTATTTATGCCACGGAATATAGGTGATTTTATATAGATTATGATAGATAAATTTTTGGTATGGAGTGATAATATGGAAAGATTTTTTGTAGAGTTAGTCGGATCAACAAATGATTTTTTATGGTCTAAATTGTTAATTATTATGCTTGTTATTTGCGGAATTTATTTTACATTTAAATTGAATTTTGTACAGTTTCGAATGTTAAAAGAGATGGTCCGTGTATTAATGGAGGGAAAAAGTGGTTCTAAAGATCAAATCTCTCCTTTTCAAGCGTTTTGTATTGGTATGGCAGCTCGCGTTGGAACAGGGAATATTACAGGAATTGCGATTGCGATTGCATTAGGAGGTCCTGGAGCTGTATTTTGGATGTGGATTATTTCTATTATTAGCTCGGCATCCAGTTTTGTTGAAAGCACATTAGCACAGATATATAAAGTAAAAGATAAAACTGGTTTCCGCGGTGGGCCATCCTATTATATGGAAAAAGGGTTAAATAAACGTTGGATGGGAGTATTATTCTCTATTTTAATTACAATTACTTTCGGTCTTGTATTCAATTCAGTACAATCAAATACAGTTACAATTGCTTTTCAAAATTCATTTGGTACAGATCGTTTAACAGTTGGGATAATCATGGCCATTGCTTTCGCCGCGATTATCTTTGGTGGTGTACAACGTATTGCAAAAATGGCTGAATACAAGGTGGTATTTTTAGCGGTATTATACATTGGAGTTGCATTATTTGTTGTAGTTACCAACATATCAAAAATGCCGGAAGTTCTTTCTCTTATTGTTCAAAACGCATTTGGTTTTAAACAAATAGCAGGAGGTTCAATTGGTGCAGCACTTATGAATGGAGTTAAACGTGGTTTATTTTCAAATGAAGCTGGTATGGGAAGTGCACCAAACGTTGCTGCAACAGCAACAACAAGTCATCCGGTGAAACAAGGACTGATTCAAGCATTTGGTGTATTAACCGATACACTGATCATTTGTACTAGTACTGCCTTTATTATTTTGCTGTCTGATGCATATAAACAACCGGGGTTAAATGGTATTGCACTTACACAAGCAGCATTAAGTGAACACATCGGTTCTTGGGCATCGGGTTGTCTTGCTATCTTTGTCTTTTTATTTGGATTTGGTGCGTTAATTGGCAACTATTATTATGGTGAAACAAATATTCGCTTCTTACATACAAGTAAAGTGTGGTTAATGACATACAGAATAAGTGTGTTGGCTATGATTGTATTTGGTTCTGTTGCAAAGGTTCAAATTGTATGGGATTTAGCGGACTTATTTATGGGATTTATGGTTATTATTAATTTAATTGCTATTACCTTACTTTCAAAAGTAGCATTTGCGGCGTTACAAGATTATATAAACCAGAAAAAAACTGGTAAAGATCCTGTTTTTTATAAAGAAAGCATTAAAGGACTTGAAAATGTTGAATGTTGGGATAGTTATGAGGAAACTTCAAAAAAGAAAAGTGTGTAATAAGAAAGATATTCAGACTGCAATGTGTCTGAATATCTTTCTTGGTTCTAGTGCAAATATTATTGATGATATTAAAGAAAAAATTATTCTATATAAAGTTAATAGTACGGGGGAATATTGTTAAATGATAAAGGATTCTATCGTTCAAATTGAGGGTCAAGAAAAAGTTTGCTTAGATCAATGGGTAGCTCATTATCGAACGTATGCAGCTAAGGGACGAAGCGCCAGTTATATTCCCGCTCTGGGGGAAATAAATGTATCGCAGTTAGGGATTTGTATAGTAAAGCCAGATGGAACAATGATAAAGTCAGGAGATTGGGAGGTACCTTTCACATTACAAAGTATATCAAAAGTAATCGGGTTTATAGCCGTTTGTTTAAGTCGTGGTATTTCTTATGTATTAGAACGAGTTGACGTAGAGCCAACTGGAGATGCCTTCAATTCGATTATTCGTTTAGAGATACATAAACCAGGAAAACCTTTTAATCCTATGATTAATGCTGGAGCGATTACGATAGCTTCACTTTTGCCAGGGATATCGGTGAAAGAAAAATTAGAATCTCTATACGTATTAATTGAAAAAATGATAGAGAAGCGTCCTGCTATTAATGAAATAGTATTTCAATCAGAATGGGAAACGGCTCATCGTAATAGAGCTTTAGCATACTATTTAAAGGAGAATGGTTTTCTAGAATCAGATGTGGAGGAGACACTAGAGGTTTACCTAAAACAATGTTCAATTGAAATAAATACAGAAGATATTGCCTTAATAGGGCTTATACTAGCACATGATGGATATCATCCTATTCGCAAAGAACAAGTGCTCCCTAAAGAAGTAGCTAGGTTAACAAAAGCTTTAATGCTTACTTGTGGAATGTACAATGCTTCCGGGAAATTTGCTGCTTTTATTGGATTACCAGCTAAGAGTGGGGTATCCGGCGGAATTATGACACTTGTTCCCTCAAAATCTAGGAAGGATTTATCGTTTCAAGATGGATGTGGTATTGGTATTTACGGACCAGCCATTGATGAATATGGGAATAGTTTACCAGGAGTTATGTTGTTAGAACATATTGCAAAAGAATGGGATTTGAGTATATTTTAAAAAGGAGCACAAATATTTTGGTGTTAGAGCGAGTCCAAAAGTGTTCAGGCCATATATTGTGTCTGAACATTTTTGAGTTATAAAGTATCTTTCTAAAGTAGAAGACTGTAATGAATACTCACAATCTGTAATACTTTCGTTTATATCTTATTTATTAGTTTTTGAAAAAAATAGAGTAAGTGTTGTATTAATACAAATAGGTTTGTATACTGACTGTTAGGCGAAAGTGGGAAGTGATTATTTTGAATCTTAGTAATTTAGTAAAAAAAGACATCTATATTCTTGTTTTAATGATACTTACAGTACCCTTAGTAGGTGAAATAAAGTCATTTCCCTTAAACGAAACATTTAGAATGAGCTTTGGTGCACCGACATTTTTCTTTTTTTTGTTATTGTTTCGACGAGTTCCAGCATTTTTACCGGGTTTTTTAACAGCAATAGTCGTTGTAGTATTTCGTATGTCAATGGATGTAATAATAAAGGGAAATATGGATTGGTTAGCCGCTTTTCATACTCACTATCCTAGTTTTTTCTTTTATTTTACGTATTCGTATCTCTTTCATTTAGCAAAAATTAAACGTTTTTATCATCAACCACTAATGATCGGTTTGATTGGTTGCGTTATTGAAATATTGTCAGACTGTGTGGAATTAATGATTCAATATTTCGTATTAAAAACATCGATCACATCCGAGGCAATAAATGAGATCGTTGTTATCGCATGTTCCCATAGTTTTATAGTTCTAAGCTTTTTCAATATGATGAAATTGTATGAAGCGCAATCAAGGGAGAGACACATAAAGAAACAAAATGAACATATGTTTATGCTCATTTCTAATTTATATGAAGATGCTGTTCATTTAAAAAAAACATTACAAGATACTGAGAATATAACAAAAAAATCCTATGATTTATATAAAACCTTAGACTCTTTTGAGCATAAACAGATGGATTTTCAGTTTCAGGATTTAAGGCAACAGGCATTACAAATTGCTGGTGAGGTGCATGACGTTAAAAAGGATAATCAACGTATTTTTGCGGGACTTTCAAAACTAATTTCTGATGAAAGTTTTACAGATTATATGTCTGTACATGAACTAGTAAACATCATTATACGGGCAAATACGAAATATGCACGGTTGCTAGAGAAAGACATCCAATTTGTATATAAAATTGATGGTGTGCATCCTCATTATCATATTTATACAATCCTATCTATTGTAAATAATATCGTGACAAACGCTGTAGAGGCTATCCAAAGTATGGGAACTATTATAATTGACATTAATAAAGACCATCATTTCGTTGAATTTCGAATAGGAGATAACGGTCCAGGTATTTCTTCAAAATATAAAGATTCAATTTTTGAGCCTGGTTTTACTTCTAAATATGATGGTTTAGGCAATCCATCGACAGGCATCGGACTATCGTATGTTAAAGAAATGGTCGAACAACTTGAAGGTGATGTTACGCTTGAGGACAGAACCGAAGGAAGAGGATCAATTTTTATAATTAGATTAGGGATTGATCATATAATTTCGAAAGGGTGATTCTATGTATTTTTATATAGTAGATGATGAAAAAGCGGTTCGTTCAATGTTGGCTCAAATTATCGAGGATGAAGATCTTGGAGAGGTTATAGGAGAAGCTGAGGATGGTTTATCTTTAGAGCAATACATGCCGATCCTTAAAAATATAGACATTTTATTTATTGATTTGTTAATGCCCATTCAAGATGGAATAAAAACAATTCGTCAAATAAAGCCTTCGTTTAAAGGGAAAATCATCATGGTCTCTCAAGTAGAATCAAAAGAATTAATTGCTGAAGCTTATTCGCTTGGCGTTGAATACTATATTATTAAGCCAATTAACCGGATTGAAGTATTAACAGTTGTCCGGAAAGTCATTGAAAGAATTCGTTTGGAAAAATCGATAAAAAACATTCAAGAATCGCTTAATACGGTACTAAAATTGGATAGTAATTCAAGTGCGCAAGAAAAATACCGTAATGAAAAACATTTAAATACTTTTAATCATTTTCAAAATTCCATTCATTTTCTTTTGTCGGAATTAGGAATAGCCAGTGAAAATGGAAGTAAAGATTTAATGGATATGCTAGATTATTTATATAAATATGAACAAGATAACACGTTGGAACAAGGTTTTCCCTCACTAAAAGAGATTTTTATGAATTTAGCTCAAAAAAAACTTGGGGATTCAGCTGAAGATACCGAATTAAAAAGGTTCATAGAAGCTTCCAAACAACGGATTCGGAGAGCAATTTATCAATCATTAAACCATTTAGCATCTCTTGGACTTACTGATTTTTTAAACCCGAAGTTCGAAAATTATGCTTCTAGATTTTTTGATTTTACTACCGTAAGGAGAAAGATGACAGAATTGAATAATGAACCAACAGTACCTGCTCGTATTGATACGAAAAAATTCATTCAAGTTCTTTATTTTGAAGCAAAACGAATACACTTGGAATTAAGATGATAAACTCTTGCTCATTATCATTTTCAATTAATAGATTGATAGTTGTTTTCATGTTATTTGTTTTATATAGTTTTTCTAAGAGAGTATTTTCCTTTCTTTCATATCATTTTTAAAATCAGAAAATTCCGTATCGATTTGGTAGAAATGTACTAACTTGGAACAAAAGAATATGTATTTCTTACACATTAATATTCATTTAAAAACGAGTATTTCCAAAATAAAATATAACTACATAGTAAGTTGAATTTAAAAAAAGATGCTATCTTCTAGCATCTTTTTTTCTTTTAGAGAAAATATCATTCATACTTATATTATTTGAAATTCAAATGCAGGCATACAAATGAAGGAATAGGAGATAATATTTAACAAATTATAATTAAAAATGGTATTTTAGGTCAGAAATGTTTTTATACTAACTAGGTTATTGGTACTAAATAAGTATAATGTCTCGCTTTTCTGCTCTTTAATCTTATCGTTATTTTTTATTAAGTACATATCGTTCTTTAGAAATTTCAATCCTAACAGAGTATATAAATTGGGTGATAAACATGTGGAACATAATTACTTCTTATTTTCCAGATTGGAAAGTCTTTGTACAAGCTTTTATTTTGTTTTTAATTCCGTATACTATCTCAAGATTTTTTCATTGGGTTCGTATGACAGAGAAAGAGTGGGAAGAATGAGTTGGTGGAAGTCCAGAGACAAACAAGTGAAGAAAAATAATATTCAAAGTAAAACGAAACAAGAGTATAAACCTTCTCAAAATGCAACCGTTCATTTCACAAACGATTTTGCCTCTAACTTAGAACTTATAAAGCAACAGATCGGACATAATTCTGATGTTCGCTTTCGGAAGTTTAATATTGGACGCACAGATATTCAAGCTGGGATCATTTTTGTTGATGGTCTATCAGATAAAGAGATCATTGACAAACATATTATGAAATTACTAATGGATGATTTTTCTGACGAATATAAAAATGAATCTTCTTATGTGGAGGGGACTGTTTCAAAAGAATATATTAAAAATAAAGTTCTTACAATTAGTGAAGTAGCAGAAGTCCATTACATAAAAGATGTGATATCCAAAGTATTGATAGGTTCAACAGCTCTTTTAATTGATGGTTTAGCAGATGTGTTTATTCTTGGTACAACAAAAGCAAATAAACGAAACATGGAAGAACCAGTATCAGAGGCATTAGTCAGAGGGCCACGGGTTGGTTTTACTGAAGTATTAAGTGATAATACCTCACTTTTGCGACGGCATTGTGCAGATGAGAACTTATCATTAGTAAAGCTACCAGTAGGAGAACGTGCAAAGAAAGAATTAGTTGTCGCATTTATTAAAGATCTTGCTAGTACAGAATTGGTGGAAGAAATAAAAAACAGAATTCAGAAAATTGACATAGACAGTGTACTCGAATCTGGTTATATAGAGCAACTCATTGAAGATAATTATCTCAGTCCTTTCCCGCAGATTCAAAATACAGAACGACCTGATCGTGTTATTAGTGCTTTGATGGAAGGCCGAGTAGCTATTTTGTTAGATGGAACACCATTTGTTTTAATTGCTCCAGTTACATTTAGTATGCTGCTGCAATCACCAGAAGATTATTATGAAAGGTGGCTTCCTGGTACGCTTCTCCGCTTATTACGCTTCATGACAGCGTTTGTTTCATTATTTGCTCCAGCACTGTATATTTCTTTTATTTCATTTCATCCAGGATTAATTCCCACCAAGCTAGCTATTTCTATTATCGGATCGCGAGAAGGAGTTCCTTTTCCCGCTTTAATCGAAGCGTTGATTATGGAAGTAGCCATCGAAGTTTTACGAGAAGCAGGTTTACGTCTGCCTAAACCGATTGGACCTGCAATGGGAATTGTGGGCGGTCTAATAATTGGTCAGGCTGCCGTAGAAGCAGGAATCGTTAGCCCAATAATGGTTATCGTTGTTGCGGTAACAGCTATTTCTTCTTTTACTATCCCACAATATAGTGTGGGAATTACGTTACGCATTCTTCGTTTTGTAGCTATGTTTTGTGCTGCGATATTTGGATTGTATGGAGTTATTCTCTTCTTTCTTTTACTTTGCAGTCATTTAGTGAAACTGAAAAGTTTTGGCGTTCCTTATACTAGCCCTGCTGTTCCGTATCGATTTAGTGACTGGAAAGATTTTATGGTTCGCATGCCATTAAAAATAATGAGACGTAGACCAAAAATAATGCATACTAAAAAAACTATCCGCAAAAAGTAGCTGATGACGAAAGGAAGTGGCCTTCAGTGATTACTAAATCCCAAGACCGAATAACAACTTCGCAAGCAGTTGTTATTATTGTAAATTACATACTTGGAACAGGAATCCTCACTCTGCCCAGAGCATCTGTGGAAAAAGTGAAAACACCAGATGTATGGCTAAGTGTGATATTAGGTGGAATACTCGCAATGGTTTCAGGAGTAATCATGGTCAAATTAAGTCAAGGATTCCCAGAAAAAACCTTTTATCAATACAGTCAAGAAATTGTAGGGAAATGGATAGGCAGGTTGCTTAGTTTTCTTATTGTAGGTTATTTTCTTACAACCTCAGCTTTTCAAATTCGTTCAATGGCAGAAGTAATAAGCTTTTTCTTGCTCGAAGGAACTCCTACATGGGCTATTATTATGCCTTTTATGTGGATAGGTCTTTATTTGATTATGGGTGGTATTAACTCAATTGCACGGATGTTTGAAATAATATTCCCTATTACTGTTTTTATTTTTTTAGTCATTTCCTTTATGAGTATCGGAATATTTGAGATAGATAATCTCCGTCCCGTATTGGGTTTTGGGATTAAACCAGTGTTAGATGGGATAAAAACAACGTCTCTCGCATATACAGGTCCTGAAATTATGTTAATTCTTTTGGTGTTTATGGAACAACGAAATAAAGCAGTAAAAGCTATTTTAGTTGGAATTTCTATTCCGTTAATCTTTTATGTAATAACTGTTGTAATGGTCATCGGTGCATTATCAATTGATGGGGTTGTAACAAGAACATGGCCGACAATTGACCTTATGCGCAGTTTTGAAATTTCTGGTTTGATATTTGAACGTTTTGAATCTTTACTACTTGTAATATGGATTATGCAAATATTTGCTACCTATACAATTAGTTACTATGCAGCTGCATTAGGATTAGCCCAACTCTTTAAAAAGAGTATTCATCCATTTATTTTTGCTTTGATTCCAATCATTTACATCATTGCTATGACTTCGAAAAATATAAATCATTTGCTTAAATTGGGGGATATGCTCGGTAATGCTGCTATATTTTTATTTGGTTTACTGCCACTGCTCCTTCTTATTATTAAGCGATTAAAAGGAGGAATAGTGTGAAAACGAAATTTAATTATATGCGGTTCTATTTGGCTTTGTTATCGATGCTTGTGCTCCTATTTTTAACAGGATGTTGGAGCAGTAAAGAAGTAGAAGAGTTGAGTTTAACTGCAGGTATAGCACTAGATAAAGGGAAGGATTCAACAATTGAGAAAGAGGATGAGGAAGGAGGATATCCTAAAAGAAATCTTATAACAGCTACTTATCAAATTGTTAGTTCGCAAGCACAAAGTAAAGGAAACGGACAACAAAAACGGTATATAAATGTTTCTGAGACCGGTGATTCCATTCATCAAATTGTTCGGGAGCTTTCATTGAAAAGAGAGAGCGAAATGTTCAGCCCGCATTTAAAAAACATTGTTATTAGTGATAGTCTTGTACGTACATACAGTTTAGAACAATTACTTGAACAGTATCTCCGTGACAATGAAGTTCGGCTGAGCTCTATGATCTTAATTAGCAAGGGGCTAGCGAAGGAGGTACTGGAATCAAACAAAAAAGGAGAAATCCCAGCATTTCGTTTGTCTGGAATTGCAGATAATAGAAATAGAACAACAAGGATTTTGGCTCCTGTATCGCTCGCTAAATTAGAAGGAAAGATGCGGTCAGGGTCCAGTTTTCTTTTGCAAAATGTAATCTCGATGAATGGGGAAACAAAATTTGCAGGAGCTGCTGTAATTAAAGGGAAGACAAAAAAATTGATGGGCTTTTTAAATGAACAGGAATTGGAAGGAGTAGTATGGATAAACGGAAAAAGGAATGGTGGTGTGATAAAAACTTTTGATAAAGAATCAAAGAAACTCATTATATACGAAATAAAGTCAATAAAAAGCAAAATCATACCACATGTTAACGGAAATAATATTTCCTTTGATGTAAACATTGAATCAGAAGGACGTTTGTCTGAAAATTGGGTGCAACCAGGAAAAGATTTTGAAAATGAATTTTTAAAAAGGGAAGAAAAAGCTATTGAAAATGAAGTAAAGCACTTAGTACATCATGTTACAAAAAAAATACAAAAAGAATATCAAGTCGATATTGCGGGTTTTGGCAACCAATTAAGAATTAAACACCCGAGAACATGGGAGGAAGTCAAAAAAGATTGGGATCGAACATTTAGTAAGGTACCGATTAAATATCATATAAATGTAACTATACAAGATTATGGAGCGTCAAGTTTAAAACGGTGAGACGTCTTAATTGACCTTATATTTACACAAAAACAAAAAGTTACAAAAATTTTAATTTGAAAATTTTTGTAACTTTTTGTTTTTTTATGTCCTTCTTATTATAGATTAAAGAAATGATTTTACCCTATACATTTCTTTTACGTTATAAAAGTAGATCACAATAGTTACTATTGGCGTTTTATTTAACGTTAGGAAAGAGGAATCGTTATATGTCTTGAATAGGAGGGAGTTTGAAGTGCAAGCGAAAGCAGTGCAAATAAAAGAAATCTATCAAGAAATATTAGACGGTAAAAGAAGTAGGTTTCCACCGAATACATGGAAAGAAGATAGCAATAGAGAGCTATCTAAAAGGGTCACAAAATATTTAATTGAAACAATTTTAAAATAGAAATTAACAAAGTCTTGAAAGGAGAGAGTTTAAATGATGATTGTTCTTCAGGTAGTTTTAGCAATTTTTATTGTAGTAGGGGGATTCATAAAAATTTTCCGTATATCTTTTCAGGTAGAACATTGGCAACGATATCAATATTCATTATGGTTTATGTCTATAATTGGTTTTGTTGAAATTGTTGGAGCAATAGGTATAATCGGTGGTATTTGGAATCAATACTTAGCGATAGGAGCAAATACATTATTAGCAGTTCTCATGATCGGAGCCATTCATGCTCATATTTTTCGAGCAAAACAATCTATTTTAATGATAATTCCTGCATTACTTTGTTTCATACTATCTACGGCGATAATTATTTGGAACTTAAATACATTTTCTTAAGCGTAACTATAAATTTTGAAAATAAGTAATTATTAGAGGAATATGTAAGCTCTATTTAAAATGGTGAATAGTTAAAGAATATTAATTCCGAAAAATCATCACCATTTTACTCTTGTTTTTAATAGTTCTATGAATAGAAAGTCTCTACATTTTTTAAATGCATGCTTGTAAAGTACATACAAAAGTATAGCTCATTATAGGAAGGAGAATTTTTAAATTCTATTGATAAACCCAGTAATTGTAATAGCCCTAACTTAGAATAATAATTTCAAAATCAATAAAGTTTAGAATAAAAGGAGCAAGATCAAATTATTATGAATAAACAAATAGGATTTATCGGATGTGGAAACATGGGTATTGCTATGATAGGTGGGATGATTAATAAAAATATAGTGTCTCCAAATCAAATAATTTGTTCAGATTTAAACGTCAGCAATTTAAAAAATGCTAGTGATAAATATGGCATAACTATAACTACTAACAATAATGAAGTCGCTAACAGTGCTGACATTTTAATTTTATCAATTAAACCAGACCTATACACATCGGTAATTAACCAAATAAAAGACCAAATAAAAGATGATGTAATTGTTGTAACTATTGCTGCAGGAAAAAGTATTAAGAGCACTGAGAATGAATTTGATAGAAAGTTAAAGGTTATTAGGGTAATGCCTAATACACCGGTACTTGTTGGGGAAGGAATGTCTGCATTATCTTTTAATGAAATGGTTACAGAAAAAGATATAAAAGAGGTACTAAATATATTTAATATTTTCGGCCAGACGGAGGTCGTAAATGAAAAACTAATGGATGTTGTTACATCTATTAGTGGTTCTTCTCCAGCATATGTGTATATGTTTATAGAAGCCATGGCAGATGCTGCTGTACTTGACGGTATGCCGAGAAAACAAGCTTATAAATTTGCGGCTCAGGCTGTATTAGGTTCTGCAAAAATGGTATTGGCAACGGGAATACATCCAGGTGAATTGAAGGATATGGTTTGTTCTCCAGGTGGAACGACGATAGAAGCTGTAGCAACACTAGAAGAAAAAGGTTTAAGAACAGCTATCATTTCAGCTATGAAACGTTGTACGAAAAAATCTATGGAAATGTCTCGTTTAACTAGTAAGTGAGAGGCTTTGTTTAGGCGTAACTTCACATCCATTAATGTAAGTAGTTATTTAAATTGAAAATTTGTTGCTATTCTCTTATAGGGAGCGGGGGCATACATTGCCTTCCGCAACGGTGCTCTAGGATATAATTAAATAGATTGATATATAAATTATAGGAAAAATAAAAAGTGTATACAAATGTATAATCGGAGGAGTTGTTATGTCAAATAAAGTTCCTACTTCCTTTATCATTATTATAGGATTGATGCTGTTTGCATTGTTTTTTGGAGCAGGAAATTTAATTTTTCCACCTATGCTTGGTCAAATGGCTGGAAATAATGTATGGATAGCCAATGCAGGCTTTTTAGTTACTGGAGTTGGTTTACCATTGTTAGCAATAACAGCATTTGTTTTTTCAGGTGAAAATGATTTGCAATCTTTAGCTAGTCGTGTGCATCCGGTGTTTGGTATTGTATTTACGACCGTTCTCTATCTAGCGATTGGCCCCTTTTACGCCATCCCTAGATCTGGTAATGTATCGTTTGAAATTGGAATTAAACCTTTTTTATCA
Source organism: Bacillus sp. SRB3LM (assembly GCF_015712745.1). Classification (NCBI taxonomy): domain Bacteria; kingdom Bacillati; phylum Bacillota; class Bacilli; order Caryophanales; family Bacillaceae; genus Bacillus; species Bacillus sp. SRB3LM. The sequence continues at coordinate 170,765 of NZ_VWVQ01000067.1, read as the reverse complement.
CATGATGCAGGTCCTGTTGCCTTAACTGTATTTACAATCTTATTTTTTACAGTTACATGCTTGTTATCCCTTAATCCTACAAAGATTATTGACATAGTTGGGAAAATTTTGACTCCTATCAAATTGACTGTTATTGGGATGCTCGTAGTTGTGACTTTTATTCATCCAATTGGAAGAATTCAAGCGCCTATTGAATTGTATGCATCAGATCCATTTTTTAAAGGTTTTCAAGAAGGATATTTAACATTAGATGCCCTTGGAGCTTTTGTTTTCGGAATCATTATCGTGAATGCAATTAGAGAAAAAGGGGCTACGACTAAAAAGCAGCTTATGATTGTTTGTGTAAAAGCAACGGCTATTGCTGCTACACTTTTAGCTCTTATTTATACTGCCCTTTCCTATATGGGCGCTTCTAGTGTAGAAAAACTAGGTCGTTTAAATAATGGGGCTGAAGTTTTAGAAAAAGTTTCGGACTATTACTTTGGTTCGTATGGTGCAATTTTCTTAGGTGTAATGATTATAGTAGCATGTTTAATTACAAGCGTAGGACTTATCACTGCTTGTTCTTCTTTTTTTCATAAATTATTTCCAAAAATTTCTTGCAAAAAACTTGCTATTATTTTGTCTGTTTTCAGTACACTAGTTGCGAATATAGGGTTAACACAATTAATTAAGATTTCAATCCCTGTATTAATAACTATGTATCCAATTGCTATTACCTTAATATTCCTAATATTTTTACACTCTGTATTCAATGGTAGATTTGAAGTATATCAAGGGAGTTTGATATTGACATTTATTTTTAGTTCGTTAGATGGATTAAAAGCTGCTGGAATAGAAAGTGAAATAATACATAATTTTCTTGAACATTTTCTTCCTTTATATAGTGTAGGTTTAGGGTGGGGGGTTCCGGCTATTATAGGCGGTGTATGTGGGTATATTGTTAGTGTATTACGGAAGAAAAATAACTTAAGTTCTAGTGAAACTCAATTAAATAAATAAATTATTTTTGTTTATCATACCATTATCGAACATAAAAAACTAATTATCTCTTTGGAATGACAAAATCTTTTATTTATATCTTTGGAGGTAAATTGAATGAGTTATAACACATTATAGCTGATGTTTGTTGAACAGTGGAGGAAAGAGAAAAAATAGAATGTTACAAATTTATTTAACGTAAAAGAAATATTATAAGACTATGTAATAACTAAGTAAATTTATATACACCAATAATGAGAAGAGCAAACCTTATTTTAAAGGGGATACAGAGAATATGAGTAAGTTATTAAAAAAAAAATCCGTTACACAATTGTTAGAGCATAATCAAAGCAAGACCTTAACGAAAACATTAGGAGCATTTGATTTAATTATGTTAGGGGTAGGCTCAATAATTGGAACGGGCGTTCTTGTGTTAACTGGATTAGTAGCAGCAAGAGATGCTGGTCCAGCAGTTATTTTTTCATTTGTACTTGCAGCAATTATATGCGGATTTATAGCATTATGTTACGCAGAAATTGCTTCCACACTCCCGGCATCTGGTAGTGTATATACGTACTCATATGCAACAATTGGTGAGTTTGTTGCTCATCTAGTAGGTTGGTCTTTACTGTTAATATATATCGTGGCAACAGCGGCTGTCGCTGCTGGATGGACAGGCTATTTCCACAATTTAATAAAAGGATTTGGATTAGAGATACCTAAAGCTCTAGTAACGATCCCTTCACATGGTGGTATTGTAAATCTACCAGCAGTAATCATTACATTGATATTAGCATGGATGTTATCCCGTGGTACGAGGGAAAGTAAACGAATCAATAATATAATGGTATTGATTAAAATTGGTATGATTTTATTGTTTATTACAGTTGGTATATTCTATGTAAAACCAATGAACTGGGTACCAATTGCACCATACGGTTTAAGTGGGGTTTTTACGGGTGGAGCAGCTATTTTATTCGCTTTCACGGGTTTTGATATATTAGCAACTTCAGCAGAAGAAGTAAAAGATCCGAAACGTAATCTTCCCATCGGTATTATTGCATCATTAATCATATGTACAATTATTTATGTTATGGTATGCATTGTTATGACAGGAATGGTTTCCTATAAAGAATTAAATGTTCCTGAGGCAATGGCTTATGTAATGGAAGTGGTAGGACAAGGAAAAGTCGCTGGTGCAATTGCTGCAGGTGCTGTAATTGGCCTTATGGCTGTTATTTTTTCAAATATGTATGCGGCAACACGAGTTTTCTTTGCAATGAGTCGTGATGGATTGTTACCGAAATCATTTGCGAAAGTTAATAAGAAAACGGGAGCACCCACTTTTATAACTGGATTGTCAGGAATAGGGAGTTCTATAATAGCTGGGTTTATTGATTTGAAAGAATTGGTTAATTTAGTTAATATCGGTAGTTTGGTGACGTTTGCGTTAGTTTGTCTATCAGTTATTATTCTCCGTAAATCACACCCAAATTTAAAACGTGGATTTATGGTACCTTTTGTACCTGTATTACCAAGCGTTTCAATTGTTTGTTGTGTGTTTTTAATGCTAATTTTACCGTTAAGAACATGGATGTACTTTAGTATTTGGATTACTATTGGGGCAGTCATATATTTCTTTTATTCGATAAAACACAGTAATTTAAATGAGGAAACGATCTCGAAATTACATGATAAAATTGCGAGATAATAACGAGAGAAAATTGTATTAATAATCATATTGATAGTTGAGTAACATAGAAGCAGTTTTTTGATATTTAGCAAGAAATAAAATGAAAAATCCTAGGACAGCTGAGTGCCTTTTTTAGAAACCTTGCCTGTTTTTCATGATTTAAAACTAATAAGGAGAGGAAAGTATGAGTGAATTGCATTTTATGAGTCTAGAAGAACTGGATAATGAATTAGAAAAAGATGACAGTGGTATTTATTTTATTAGAGATTATAATGACAATATTATTTATATAGGTAAGGCTTTTAGTATAAAAAGTAGAGTATTAGCTCATTTTAATAGTTATTCCAATATTAAGGAATATGTACATTTATTTAATAAAGTAGCGTATCTTATTGAAGATAGCTTGTTAAAACGCTCATTGTTACAAGTTACTTATATGATTAAATATAAACCAGTATTAAACAAAGAAGTCCAAAAAGAATTCCCAGAGTTATATACTCAATACATTAAGCAAACAAATAAAAAATCCATGTTGTTAGAAATGGATGAAGCTAAAGAAAAAAGGAATGAGTTAAAGAATAGATTAGTAAAATTAGTAGGCGGAAAAACTATGTTTTATGACATAATTTCTCTGTTAAACAATGGATATAACTATCATGTTCTCGCAAAAGTATTGAGCATAGAACTTCAAACTTTAATTATAATGAAAGAACACCGAAACAAATTTCCGATACCACATAATTATAAGAGGACAATAAAGCATCAAGATATAATGTATGCTTTATCTGGAAAAAAGAATTTAAGTACTTCAAGGTTAAACACTTAACTTTAAAGTAGTAAATTCGTAGCTTTTGTAGCTTTTATTGTTATATTGAAATGCAATGTACATTTGTGTTTCAAATTCAATTGGTAGAATAAGGGGAGGGAAAGGGTTCCCATAAAAGTACTAGAAGAAATTAGGTTACTCATGCGTAAATAGCATAATTAGGCACATGTTATTTATAAATATTCAAAGATACGAAAGTAATACAAATGAAATTCTTATTTCTGCTACTACAAGTACTATTGAGCAAATGAAGTATGAAATTGCTTTTGAACTAGGAGTCACACTGGGACCTGATACATCACATCATCTGCAAATGGTTCGGATCGGTGGAGAGATTACAAAACGCTTAGTTCGAATGGCTGAAAAATAGTTAACAGGTCAATATAGATTACACTAAGAAAATAATCCGTATATATACGGATTATTTTCCTTTAATTTACAAAAAAACAAATTTCGAAATTGAAAAGACCTCTCAGATTACTTTGTAACAATCTTTTTTAGTTATGTTAATGACATAGGTATCTAAAGGTGATAAATTCGGTATGAACGATGTATGAGCCCTTAAAAGTATTTTGGTGTTATTTGCAATTTTAATTCTATAATACTTAAGCTGATATAATAAAATGTTTTATGTCTAAATCGATATAAAATAATAATTATTAAGTGATATTTCTTTTTTTATAGAATAAGTAAAAACTGATACTGTAGTAATTACTGTTTTGAGATCAATTTACTGTGTACCTTAATTATTGAAGTTTTTTGTTGATTAACAACTATTGTATTTGGAAATTAATAATAAGTTTATCCCGCTATTTGCCGGGCAGTAAGACCCCGATTGGTATGGGCTAATAATCAGTGGGGGATGAACAAAACCCCCACTGATTAAAGTTTCACTTTATGTGATACGGTAATAAAACTAGCTAGTTTGCTATTCTTAGTATTTGTAAAGTCTATATATTTTTTCCTCTTTTGTGGAAAGTAAAACTAATGTTACGACCAGTAATATAGTGTCATTTTTTGAATATTCCATTCGTTTTTTATTTTTAGTTGATGAAAAGACCTTTCTCTCAATTAAATGTTTAATTGAGTACTTGAATTTCCTCTACCTTGTATTTTTCAAAGCATAGTGCTTCAAAAATAGCCGTATCGCTTTCATCTGTTTCCAATTTCACAACTTCTTTATTATCTTTTTCTAAAATTTGGAGCAAAATAGTTTTTCAGTTTCACATTTAAATTAGCAGTATTTATTTTTTGAATTCAATTTGTATAAATGATTGAATTGGAACTTTGACTGTTATTTCTTGCGGTGGTACAGTATCTCCTGTAACTTTCGCTGCATTTTAAACCTTTTTCCAGCTTGGTCCTCGCATTGACTACCACTGTATTTTGTAGTACTTCACTGTTTTCTCAAGTTCAATAATTATATCTTGTAGAATTAAGAAAAGAACTTAGTGTATTTCATTTACTTATCTACTCTGATATTTAGATGCTAACTACAATTAAATAATATATGATTTTTATAAAAAAGATATAGTAATATTTTGTTGTGAATTGTACTAATTTGATATTTTATAGTATTATTTGTCATGAATTATATCTAACAGAATATATTTTATGGATCTATAAAGGAGAATGTAATGAATACTTCTATCGATATACAACACTTGTGTGATCTTGCACATAAAGCATTTAATGCCCCTGTACATATTTTATCTGCAGACAGAAAAATTTTATATCATTCTACATCTGATAATGTTTGTAGTCCTTTTTATTCTTCAAAAGAAGAACATCTTAGTGATATTTATCAAGAAAACGATCCCTTTAACTTGCCACTTTTTCGAAGTAACAACTATCTTGAAAATTTTGTTCTAATTCATATAGAAAATCATGATGATATTAAAGGGACTATTATAATCGGTCCTACTATACATCCAAAAGATTCAGATGATATGATCATAAAATTTCAGAAAGAATTTAAATCAAATGATAACATTCAAGAAAGACTTGCCTATTATCAGTGTTTATCTGAGATTAAAAAAACTACATTAATTGATATGGGAATTTTATTACATTACATGATTTTCAATGAAAAGTTAGATGTAGATATTGTCTTGGAAAAAAATAGAGTACTAGAGGAAATTCCTAATAAAAATGTGAAACCTGATTTATATATTTTAAAACGCCGACAAAACAAACCTAAAACGCACAATATGGCATTAGTAAATGATTTCTTTTCGACTATTAAAGAAGGAAATAAAAAAAAGTTAATACAGTATATGTATGCGGTTTCGCAAGAAGATGTTGAACTTATGCTAATAGAGGATCCGCTCAGGAATCAAAAAAACCTTGGAATTATTGCGATTACCTTAGCCACTCGATATGCAATAGAAGGAAACCTGCCACCAGATATTGCTTTTGCTCATAGTATTTTATATATACAAACCCTAGAACAATTAGATAATGTAGAATCTGTAAAGCGATTGTCAGGGGACGCTTTACGTACCTTTGCAGATCGTGTGAAAGAATACAATGCAAAAAAGTATTCTTACGCGGTTACTACATGTATAAAACATATTAATAAAAATGTTTACGATGGAATATCTCTGAATGAACTTGCTAATCAATTAGAAATTACGCCTACTTATCTGTCTAAACTATTTAAAAAAGAAATGGGAATCACTTTCAGCGAATATATTCAAAGGGAACGAGTGGAAGAAGCAAAAAAATTATTAACACTTACTACTTATTCTTTATCAGATATCTGTGCTTGGCTTAATTTTAATGACCAAAGTTATTTTATAAGAGTTTTCAAAAAAAATACTAGTATGACTCCTAGGCAGTACCGTGAAAAATATACAGTAATATAAGCTTGATATCTGCTGTCTCCAATGTAAAGACTTAAACATGGGTATAAGTATCCTAAAAAATAAAAATTCACTAACCATTATTTTGCTAAAGGAAACAAAAAGATAGAAGGCTGCAAAGTGTTTCAAGGAGGCTTTGCAGCTTTTTTGTAATTTAGAACCTACGTTTATAACGAAGATAAGTTTATAGATTAATATCTTCATATTAGATATTTAATAATGATGATATCAGGATGTTTTTTAAAAAAATCAACAATATAACATATATTACTAAATATATCTACATTTTATGCAATTATACATAACTAAATAAAGGTAAAAAAGTATAAAAAAACCTATTATATTATTCTATAAGTATTTTTTCTAAAATAAAATTTCTTGGTTGAGCTAAAATAGTTATTTTTAACCGTATACACATTAATTTGTAATCATTACAATTACAGAAATGAAATTTACGAATAACTATATTTATATAATTTTTTTGGTTCATATTTTTATTTAACAGTAAATTATCGAGCATAATCGACAAAATTTTTCTATTTACGCATTGAAAATTTAATGTTTTAATGAACAACATAACTGGTATGACCAGACAGAAAGGAGAAGGTTACGCTAATAGGAATTATAGTGAAGTTATAAGTAACATTATGTCTTTGATATTTTTCTGAATAGTAAATTTATTTACAAGAGGTCAAGAATCAAATTGGTAATAAACGTGTTCTAAGTTTCTGCATAACAAAAGTGAAGTTATTCCGCAATAAAAGTATAAGCAATGTACAATATAATTTCACCTTTTGTTGTCTAGTAAGGAGTTTGCTGACAAAACTAAGAGGGATATTATTAAATTGGAATTAAACAATGTTATGACAAGATTAACTGTAAGCATTGGTTTATTGATCCTCACGATTCTGTAAGTTAAACCGCAACTTTAGGAAAGAATTAATAATTTACTACTCATAAGGTGCCTGATTCAAATATAGTTAATAAATTTTTGTTATTTATATTTAAAAAAATAGAGTATCGAAATGAGAGATAAATAAAATCCTTACATCCTATTAGAAGTAAAAAACAACGATATTAACGTATCTGAAAGATTTCTCCTTCTTATCCAGTTTACAAAGAGAGCGGTCGTACAAGTTATATGAATTAAGTTATAAAAACAATGGTAAAGGAGTGTACGGAATGAAAACTAAAATAATGACAGGATTATTAGTCACATCCATTGTAACTGGAGCAACTATTCCTATCAATACTCTCGCAACACCAATCGTTCAAGCGGAAACTCAACAGGAAGGCATGGATATTTCCTCTTCATTACGAAAATTAGGTGCGCAATCTAAATTAATCCAAACGTATATTGATCAATCTTTAATGAGTCCTAATGTACAGCTAGAGGAAGTCCCAGCTTTAAATACCAATCAATTCCTAATCAAACAAGATATGAAGGAATGGTCATCGGAACTCTATCCACAGTTAATTCTATTAAATTCAAAAAGTAAAGGGTTTGTAACAAAATTTAATAGTTATTACCCGACATTAAAATCGTTTGTAGACAATAAAGAAGATAGAGAAGGGTTTTCGGATAGACTTGAAGTACTTCAAGAAATGGCTATGACGAATCAAGAAAATGCGCAACGACAAATCAATGAATTAACAGATCTTAAATTACAGCTTGATAAAAAATTAAAAGATTTTGATACTAATGTGGCAACTGCGCAAGGCATACTAAGTACAGATGGAACAGGAAAAATAGATCAGTTAAAAAATGAAATATTAAATACCAAAAAAGCAATTCAAAATGATTTACAGCAAATTGCATTAATACCAGGGGCTTTAAATGAACAGGGATTTGCTATATTCAAAGAAGTTTATAGTCTTTCAAAAGAAATTATTGAACCAGCTGCGCAAGCAGGGGTGGCAGCGTATAACAAAGGAAAAGAAATTAACAACTCTATTCTAGAAGCTGAGAAAAAAGCAGTGCAAGAAGCAACAGAGCAAGGTAAAACTGCTCTAGAGATTGAATCAGCAAAAAGAGCAGCTCGTGAAGCAATTGAGAAAAGCAAACAAGGTGAAATAGCAGCCGCAGCCGCAGCAAAAACACAAGAGTATGACCTGATGAAGGTCATTGATACCGAAAAGATTAAGAAAACATTTGGCGTTTTTGCTGAAGTAAATAAATTAACAGCAGAACAGCGAGCATATTTAGATGATTTAGAGAAACAAAATCAAAAAATATATGATTTAACAACGAAATTATCAATAGCTGATTTACAAAAATCAATGCTTCTTCTTACACAAAATGATTTGCATACGTTTGCAAATCAAGTAGATTTAGAACTTGATCTACTAAAGCGCTATAAAGAAGATTTAAATCTAATAAAAAATAGCATTACAAAATTATCTACTAATGTTGATACAACTAACGAGCAGTCTCAAAAAGATACATTAAGACAATTAAAAAATGTAATAAGTTACCTTGAAGAGCAAGTATATAAATTTTGATATTACGTTTTTGGAAATCTATAAAGAGTATAAGTATTTAGCGAAAGAAGGAGAATAGTCATGAAAAAATTTCCATTCAAAGTACTAACTTTAGCTACATTAGCAACTGTTATAACTGCTACTACCGGTAACACTATTCATGCATTTGCACAAGAAACGACCGCTCAAGAACAAAAAGTAGGCAATTATGCATTAGGCCCCGAAGGACTGAAGAAAGCATTAGCTGAAACAGGGTCTCATATTCTAGTAATGGATTTATACGCAAAAACAATGATTAAGCAACCAAATGTAAATTTATCTAATATCGATTTAGGCTCAGAGGGGGGAGAGTTGCTCAAAAATATTCACCTTAATCAAGAGCTGTCACGAATCAATGCAAATTACTGGTTAGATACAGCGAAGCCACAGATTCAAAAAACTGCTCGTAATATTGTAAATTACGATGAACAATTTCAAAATTATTACGACACATTAGTAGAAACTGTACAAAAGAAAGATAAGGCAGGTCTAAAAGAGGGTATAAATGATTTAATTACTACAATCAATACAAATTCAAAAGAAGTTACAGATGTGATTAAGATGCTACAAGACTTCAAAGGGAAACTATATCAAAATTCTACAGATTTTAAAAATAATGTTGGTGGTCCAGATGGGAAAGGTGGATTAACTGCAATATTAGCAGGTCAACAGGCAACGATTCCACAACTTCAAGCTGAAATTGAGCAACTTCGTTCTACTCAGAAAAAACATTTTGATGATGTATTAGCATGGTCAATTGGTGGTGGATTGGGAGCAGCTATTTTAGTTATTGCAGCTATTGGAGGAGCGGTAGTTATTGTTGTAACTGGCGGTACAGCAACACCGGCTGTTGTTGGTGGACTCTCGGCTCTTGGTGCAGCTGGTATCGGTCTAGGAACTGCGGCTGGTGTCACAGCATCTAAGCATATGGACTCCTATAATGAAATTTCTAACAAAATCGGAGAATTAAGTATGAAAGCAGATCGTGCTAATCAAGCAGTTCTTTCGCTTACTAACGCGAAAGAAACATTGGCATATCTATATCAGACTGTAGATCAAGCGATATTGTCTCTAACAAATATTCAAAAGCAATGGAATACAATGGGCGCAAATTATACAGATTTACTGGATAATATCGATTCTATGCAAGACCACAAATTCTCTTTAATACCAGATGATTTAAAAGCCGCTAAAGAAAGTTGGAATGATATTCATAAAGATGCAGAATTCATTTCAAAAGATATTGCTTTTAAACAGGAGTAGAACTGAAATTTAAAACCTAAATTGGAGGAAAATGAAATGATAAAAAAAATCCCTTACAAATTACTCGCTGTATCGACGCTATTAACTATTACAACCGCAAATGTAGTTTCACCAGTAACAACTTTTGCAAGTGAAATTGAACAAACGAACAATGGAGATACGGCTCTTTCTGCAAATGAAGCGAGAATGAAAGAGACCTTGCAAAAGGCTGGATTATTTGCAAAATCTATGAATGCCTATTCTTATATGTTAATTAAGAACCCTGATGTGAATTTTGAGGGAATTACCATTAATGGATATGTAGATTTACCTGGTAGAATCGTGCAAGATCAAAAGAATGCAAGGGCACATGCTGTTACTTGGGATACGAAAGTAAAAAAACAGCTTTTAGATACATTGAATGGTATTGTTGAATACGATACAACATTTGACAATTATTATGAAACAATGATTGAGGCGATTAATACAGGGGATGGAGAAACTTTAAAAGAAGGGATTACAGATTTGCGAGGTGAAATTCAACAAAATCAAAAGTATGCACAACAACTAATAGAAGAATTAACTAAATTAAGAGACTCTATTGGACACGATGTTAGAGCATTTGGAAGTAATAAAGAGCTCTTGCAGTCAATTTTAAAAAATCAAGGTGCAGATGTTGATGCCGATCAAAAGCGTCTAGAAGAAGTATTAGGATCAGTAAACTATTATAAACAATTAGAATCTGATGGGTTTAATGTAATGAAGGGTGCTATTTTGGGTCTACCAATAATTGGCGGTATTATAGTGGGAGTAGCAAGGGATAATTTAGGTAAGTTAGAGCCTTTATTAGCAGAATTACGTCAGACCGTGGATTATAAAGTAACCTTAAATCGTGTAGTTGGAGTTGCTTACAGTAATATTAATGAAATGCACAAGGCGCTTGATGATGCTATTAACGCTCTTACTTATATGTCCACGCAGTGGCATGATTTAGATTCTCAATATTCGGGCGTTCTAGGGCATATTGAGAATGCAGCTCAAAAAGCCGATCAAAATAAATTTAAATTCTTAAAACCTAATTTAAATGCAGCGAAAGACAGTTGGAAAACATTACGAACAGATGCAGTTACATTAAAAGAAGGAATAAAGGAATTAAAAGTGGAAACTGTTACTCCACAAAAATAGGGAAATATTAATTCTGTTGTAAAGTGAACTAAAACATAGAAAGTCTATGATTACACTGTTAAACAGAAAAGTAATAATTGATAAATCCTTATATAACAGAAAGGCGGAGTCTCATTAAAGACTTCGCCTTTCAATTATATATAAGTATGATTCTAATAAAAGAATAACCTTGTAGTTTAATTGCTTTTTTTAAATTTGCAACAGAATCGGTTAATTTGAAGCTGATTATATACATTTTCTTTAATACTTAATGATTTGAAGACTGCTAAAGAAAGTTCAAACGATACTGATAAAAGGTGTAGAACTTATTTTGAAAGACATCGCTTTTTAATAAGATTAGAACTTGAAACCATACCCTATAGAGGAGGAATACGAAATGATGAAAAAAATCCCTAATAAACTACTCGCTGTATCAGCGTTTTTAACTATAACAACTACTTATGCAGTCATACCACTAGAAACTTTTGCAATTGAAATTGAACAAACGAACACTGAAAATATGTCTCTTTCAGCAAATGAAGAACAGATGAAAAAAGCTTTGCAAGATGCTGGTTTATTTGCAAAAGCTATGAATGAATATTCTTATTTGCTAATTAATAATCCAGATGTGAGTTTTGAAGGAATAACTATTAATGGAAATGCAGATTTACCTAGTAAAATTGTACAAGATCAAAAGAATGCAAGAGCACATGCTGTGACATGGAATACACAAGTAAAAAAACATCTTTTTGATACATTGACAGGCATTATAGAATACGATACAAAATTTGAAAATCATTATGAAACATTAGTAGAGGCGATCAATACTGGAAATGGAGATACTTTAAAAAAAGGGATTACAGATTTACAAGGAGGAATTCAACAAAATCAAAAGTCTGCAAAAGCATTAATAGAAGAATTAATTCAATTAAAAAATGCTATTGGAGAAGATGTTAGAACATTTGGAAGTCATAAAGAGACATTGCAATCGATTTTAAAAAACCAAGGTGCTGATGTGGAGGCTGACCAAAAGCGTCTAGAGGACCTTTTAGGACAAGTAAAATATCAGAAAGACATAGAATCTAAGGGATTAGACATGGTGAAAATCCCCTTTATTCCAACCTTGATTGCTGGTGGCATAATGATAGGTGATGCAAGAGGTAAGTTAGGTTGGCTAGAACCTGAATTAGCAAAATTGCGTCAGACTGTAGATTATAAAATAACATTGAATCGTGTAGTTGGAGTTGCGTTTCATAATATTAGTGATATGCATAGTATGCTTGATAGTGCTATCACTGCTCTTACTTATATGTCTACGCAATGGGAGGATTTAGATTCTCAATATTCGGGTGTACTGGGACATATTAGTAAAGCTGATCAAAAGGCTGATCAAAATAAATATAAATTCTTAACCCCTAGCTTGAATGCAGCGAAAAACAGTTGGAAAACATTAAAAACAGATGTTGTCACTTTGCAAGAAGGGATAAAAATTGCAGAGAAAAAAGAACAGGATTTTTTGAATCAGCTTCGTCCATCAAACGTTTTCTACTTTTATAAAAAAATTCATAACGCATACACTTTTGAAATAAAGACTGGAACAAATGCGCCAAATGCGTCTTATAAAGTTATGAATTTAACTAAAAACACTGTTCATAATATGTGGAGTGGAGGGGCTAATACTAACATGTGGGCTGATTGGCTTTCATTCAATCCAAATGATGAATTTGCGGTAGTAGCAGTAGTGGATGGTAAGGAATATGTTGTGTATAAAGACAAAGTACAAAATATAATGAACTGAATCTGAAAGTAACGAAGTAATTGGAGCTGGAGAATAAACTAGACACCAAGTTAATTGAAAAATCTCCTTATATCCTAGAATATTTTGCTCAAGAAAAAGAATTTGTTCAGCGAAAAAGTAAATATTGAACCAAGGAGTTAGTTGTATTATGTGTATGGTTTTACCGAAATGTTTCAAGTACATTACTCATACAATTATGTAGTTATCCTGAAGCATCTACAGGTGTTCTTATCGACCTTGAAGAACTACTTAGCTTCCTAAGTGGAGTGACTTTATGCAAAATTAAGTGAACGTTTTTGTACATAGATTAGTTGACATTTATATAGATTTTTTCCATTTTCAAAGATAGTTTTGTTTTTTATGTTATTTTTCAAAAATTACTGTTGAAGTTTCTATATTCATGACTCAGCATATAATCATTGTTTGATGAAATGACATACCACGTCCCTTAGAGTTTCATACGTATTACGATAACTTAAAGAAAAAAGATAATAGTAGTCAACGGTTACTATTATCTTTTTTGAACTATTTTTCATTAAAATATCTCATCTGCTGTGCTCCTTATTTACTTTTCCAGATTTTATCCTAGTTTAAAATTTATGCATTTGAACTGTTTATACAATTTGTAGGATTTTTAGCTTTTTTGTCGAATACACTTAATTCAAGGAGGGACATTACATGATTATTAAAGATTATTTCATCAACCTTTCTATTTTTTCTTTATTAGTTAGCGCAGCAATATTTATTCAAGTGTTTACAATTAATTCTAGTCGATATTTCGAAAAGCTCTATGGAGGGATTATTGCAGTTACGTTAATGTTCTTTTCTTTTCCATACATGGGATTTTCCTACGATCTTCGAGTTGTTCCTCTTATTCTATCTTTTATTTACTTTGGTCGTATTGCTGGTTGGATTACGTTAATTAGCATAATTGTAATGCGTATCTTTTACACTGGAGGGTATTGGGAACCTCCTGTGATTGCTTATTTAGGTATGGGGATTCTATTTTCTACCTTTAAAACTTATTTTAAAAAACTACGTCCTTTTAAAAGTGCATCGTTATATTTTTCTGTTTTTATTGGAATAAAGTGGTTAGTTGGCGTATTATTTAATACTACATTACTTTACACAGGAGGCCTATTATATATAGCGTTAGGACTTTTAATTGGGCTATTCCTTATGGAAGCCTACCAGAGATTGTATTATTTAACACAGGACTTATCTAAAATGAATCGAGAATTAAAAAAATCGAAGCAAGAACTTGCAGATACCGTACATGAGCTTCAAGGAGGAATTTTTAAATTTAAAAAAGTGGATAAGCACTTTATACACACTTTATGTGATGGACAGTTTTATTATCAAAACGGATTTTATTCTGAACAGGTGGTAGGAAAAAGCTTACGTACTATTGATGCTTCTATTGTTCCTCCACATTTAGTTCCACAATTGATGAAGTACTATCTTCAGGCATGGGAAGGAAAAGAAATTATATTTGAATTACCTTGGCCAAATGATAAAACTATTATTCTTATTGCGCTTAGGCCAATTAAACGAAATGGACAAGTTATTGAAGTTGTTGGTTCTACAGTTGATATAACCGAAAGGAAAAAGGTAGAATCAGAATTAAGCGCTACCAAAGAATTATTGGAATCATTTATAAAGCACAATCTAGATGCTATTACCATTTCTGATCGAGAAGGGCATATTTTACAAGCCAATAAAGCTTATGAAAAGATATTTGGGTGGTCATCACAAGAAATCATAGGTAAGAGATTACCTTGTGTACCAGATTTTTTAATGGAAGAATCGCTCAAAAATATTCAGAAAATTCTAACAGGTGAATCTGTGGTTACTAAATTAGAAACTGTTAGACAAAGGAGCGATGGGAGTCTTCTTGATGTTAGTCTGACAGTTTCTCCTATACTAGATGTAAGAGGAAATGTGATAGCTTTATCAGCAATATGTAGAGACATCTCTGAAAGAAAACAAGCAGAAAGAGAACGGCATCGATTACACCGGCAATTAAGAGATAGTGAAATGAAGTACCGTGCACTAATCGAACAAGCAACTGATGCGGTATATGTAGTAGAGCTGAATGAAGATAATGCTCCAAGTCGATTTATTGAGGTGAACCCTGTTGGGTGTAGAAGATTTGGATATAGTAGAGAAGAGTTGCTCTCATTATCATTTTCAAATATAGTACCACAAGATTCTCAAATGATCGTAAGGCTATTAGAAAAAATTAAAAAGGGACAAACTTCCTTCACTTTGCAAGATGAATATGTTTTTCCAACAGGAAAAGTAATAACAACTGAGTTTAGTGTTCGTGTTTTTAACTTAAATGGTAAAAAGGTTTTCCTAAGTATTTCTCGTGATATCACTGAACGGCTAAAAACAGAAGAATTATTACGAAAATCTGAAAAACTTGCTGTTGTAGGACAATTAGCGACTGCAATGGCTCATGAGATTAATAATCCATTAACTGCAATGAAAGGGTTCATGCAATTACTAAAATCAACAGAAAATGAGAATAATCAGGGTTATATTAATATAGTATCATCAGAGATTGAGCGTATAGAGAGCATTACAACTGAATTTATGGCGGTAGCCAAACCACAGGTGGTAAAAATACAACATAATGACATTAGTGTGCTAATGGATCAAGTTTTAATGCTACTACAACCTCAAGCAATGATGCATAATATAAAATTTAGAATCGATCTTAACCCTGGTATTCCATTGATTTCATGTGAAGGAAATCAATTAAAACAAGTATTTGTTAATATATTAAAAAATGCAATTGAATCTATGCCGATGGGAGGAGAAATTCTCATTCAATTAAATATACTTGATAATAATCAAGTAAGCATTCGTTTTATCGACGAAGGGTGTGGGATTCCAAAAGAACGTATACCATACCTCGGAGAACCTTTTTATAGTATTAAAGAAGAGGGGATTGGCTTAGGGTTAATGATCTGTTATAAAATCATTGAAACACATCAGGGAAAGATATTTATTGAGAGTGAAATGAATAAGGGGACTATAGTTGAAGTCACTCTCCCTATTTGTACACTTCAAAATTAAGATATTCTCTTACTGAAATTTTTTAAGAAACCATACAGAATGTAATGCTAATGTTACTTAATGAAATAATAAAGAGAAGAACACTGGTAAATGTACCCTATAGAATAGACACTTGAAAAAGCCTGTTATAAAAACATCCTTTCTTTAGAACCAAAAGAAAGGATGTTTTTAATATTGTAATTTTTCTTGGGGACATTTAAAATTTTTACTCGTAATACATTTTTTAACTAATTTTGGTTAAGTTAGTTAAAAAGGTATTATTTTTAATGAGCATATTGACATATAAATATCCCTCATTTTTAAAATAGAAATTTCTAAAAACTATATATAGGTTCTTTTTGAAAGGAAGGGTATTATCAATTGAAACCACATGAAAAAGTACCTGTTCACTCTATAAAATCTTTGCAGGAATTAATGCAATTACTAAAAAAATCTAAAGATTTTATAACGTTGGAGATCGCTTCAAACAAATCCTCTATAGTCATTTCATATTTTAGAACCTTAATCGATGTAAATATATTTCATGAAGAGGTTTTAACTTATATAAAAGAGAAGAGCTTCGATTCATTACAAGATATTCGGTCTGTCTTACCCTTTGAAAATTCAAAAATAACAAATCAAATGGAAGATATTCAGGATAGTATTTTAAACGGCTATATACTTATTCAGTTCGATACAGATAAATTAAATGGCTTGTTAATTAATGTGGCAAAGAAAGAAAAAAGAGATATTACAAAAGCTGAAATTGAATACAATATTGTGGGTCCACAAATCGCGTTTGTTGAAGATTTAGATGTAAACTTAAATTTAGTACGTAGAAAGCTTCCAACACCTTATTTACAAATGAAGGAATTGAAAGTAGGCGCGCTATCTAACACAACCGTTGCGATTGTATATATTGAGGGAATTGTAAATGATCAAAATCTACAAGAAATTATAAAACGGGTGAGTCTAATAAAAACAGACCACGTTTTGGATAGCACGTATTTGATTCAGTTAATTGCAGACAACCCGAATTCTATATTCCCTCAATTTTTGAATACAGAACGTCCGGACCGTGTGGCAGCTGTATTAGCAGAAGGGAAAATTGCACTTTTTGTAGATGGCTCGCCTTATGCTATCACTCTTCCAACAACATTAATTGACTTTTTTTCTACGACAGAAGATTACACCATGCCTTGGATTATGGCCTCATTTTTTCGACTGTTAAGGATTTTTGCTTTTATCTTTTCTGTTTTAACGACTCCATTATATGTTTCGATCTTAACATATCATTATGAGCTAATTCCAAAAGAACTTCTTGAAACGTTGATTATATCGAGAAGTAAAGTACCTTTTCCTCCAGTCATTGAAGCACTTTTTTTAGAAATAACGATTGAATTACTGAGAGAAGCGGGGACACGTTTACCAACTAAAGTGGGTCTAACTGTCGGTATAGTAGGGGGTATTGTTATTGGACAAGCATCGGTAGAGGCAAGTCTTACAAGTAACGTACTTATTATCATTGTTGCACTTTCAGCTCTTAGTTCATTTACAGCACCAATATATCGAATTGGTAATACAATTCGAGTAATTCGTTTTCCTTTTATAATAGCTGCACACCTGTTGGGCTTATTAGGAATTGTTTTAACAAGTTCTTTACTTTTAGCACGCTTATTACGTACAGAATCATTAAAACGTCCTTATTTGTTTCCTTTTTATCCTACACGCCCTACAGATTGGAAAGACAGCATTATCCGTTTGCCAATCTCAGCGATGTTCCGACGCCCAATTTTTTCAAGATCTAAACAGCGTTTTCGTTTTAATCCAGAAGAGGTAGAGAAAAATAAAATCAAATCACGAAATGATTTTGATGATTGAAATTAACAGGGAGGAGCATTATGAAACAGGTCCCAATTGAGTATCAAGTCTCTCCATATATGGTGTTTTTTTTAATTATTACTATACAGATGGGGGTTGGTATGCTTGGTTTTGAAAGGATTAGTGCAAAATTAGTTGGAAATGATGCGTGGATTAGTACGCTACTTTTTGGAATATCTGTTAATCTTATGATTTGGATCATATATCAGATTTTAAATCAGGGTAATGGAGACATCATTGCAATCAATCAAGACGTACTTGGAAAATGGATTGGTGGATTGTTCAACTTCATTTTTTTATCCTATATTGTATTGTTAGGTGCAACAACACTACATACTTATATCGAAGTAGTACATGTTTGGATGTTTCCTTCCATTTCATCTTGGGTTATAGCTGGGGCTTTTTTAGGCTTATGTTATTACATTGTGACTGGAGGATTTCGTGTAGTTGCCGGAATTGGCTTCTTTGGAATCGTTATCCCAAGCATTCTAATCTTCACATTTTTTTATCCTTTGCAGTATGCAGATTTTCGAAATTTATTTCCAATTGCACAGCATTCATTCCTAGAAATTATGAAAGGAATGAAAGGAAATATGTTTAGTTTTTTTGGATTTGAAATGTTATTGTTGTACTACCCATTTATTAAAAAGGCAAGAAAGTCTCAAAAATATGCGCACTATGCAAATTTAGTAACGACTATTGTCTACACATACCTTATGATTTTAACTCTTGCGTTTTTTAGTGAAAAACAACTCGCGAGCGCGATATGGGCATATTTAAGTATGATTAAAATTATACAATTTCCCTTTATAGAGCGGTTTGAATACATTATTGTTTCTGTTTGGGCTTTTTTTATATTACCTAACGTTTCCTTTACATTGTGGGGAGTAAGTCGTGGTATAAAAGAGGCGCTGGGGATAAAGCAAAAATATGTTTTGCCAGTTATCATCGTATTCATCTTCGTTTTATCATTTTTCTTGAATAACCGTAATAAAATTAACTTATTAAATACTTGGACAGGTCAAATTGGCTTTATATATATATATGTATACTTACCTGTACTATGGCTAATTCAAACCGCCAAAATAAAGTTAAGGAGATAAACATGAAGCGATGGATACTTTTCATTATAGTAAGTGTCTTCTTAATAGGTTGTGCTAAAACGAAAATTGTGGATGACATTGATTTAGTTCAAGTTGCGGCATATGATACTGAAGCAGAAGGTAAGCTAAAAGGAACCTTTGCGATTTCAGCTTATAAAGGAGGGGGGGAAGGTGAAACGAAAATCTATTCAGCATCAGGCCAGACTGGTAGAGAAGTTCTTGCAAGAGCATCCGAAAAATCTTCTGGACCTCTAGAGTTGGGTCAATTGCGTGTGATTATATTTAATGAAAAAATAATTGAAAAGGGAATGCAGGAAATTTTAGAGACTTTGAACCGAAATCCTAGTGTAGGAAATGCAATTTATTTAGCAATTACAAATGTAAAAGGGGAATCACTATTAAAGGGGAACTATTCTAAAGAAAAAGAAATTTCTTCCTATCTATCCTCTTTACTGGAGCAAAATATGGACAACGGAACGCAGCCAAAAACAAATTTTTTTATGTTTTTAAACCAACTTAATGATGATGCGAGAGATTCATATTTACCGATGATATCTAAAAAAGGTAACGTGTTGGAGTTAAATGGAATAGCACTTTTTAAAAGATGTAAAATGGTTGATAAAGTGAACCCTAAAGATTTATTTGTATTTAAATTGTTGACAGATAATTTTAAACAAGGTACATACCAATTCAAATTACCTGGTTCTTCAAATACTTACGCCACGATAGAGAATATAAAAGCTAGAACAAAATATAAGATGGAGGGGAATAGTAAGCATCCATTCGTAAATGCTCATATTCAAGTTAAAGCTGAAATTCAAGAATTTACAAAAACAAAAAATCTAGATAATCCTAAAGAAATAAAAAAATTAGAAAAAATTATGGAAACAGAAATAGAAAAAAAGGCAACTACATTGATAAAGAGATTTATTAAAAAAGACACAGATCCTATAGGACTTAGAAAGCTTGGTAGAACTCACGTAAGAAAATGGAACAGCCAAGAATGGGAAGAATCCTATAAACATTTACGTTTTCGTGTAACAGCTGATGTAACAGTAACCCAATCTGGTGTTACAGAATAAATAAATCAAATAAGATATGGAAAATTTCAATAAAAAAATATAGTCTCGCAGGAGATTAGGGAGAAGAGAAACTATTAACAAAGTATTTCATAAACATTAAGATGCTTTGTTAATAGTTTTTATACTTTTATAGCCAATATCACCTATGGTAAACATTAGCATTCCATCACGTATAACTTCATAAGCTTTAGATTGATGACAATGTATGACGTCCCCAGGAAGCTATCTTATTTGTTGCACATACATAAAATGTTACTCCACTGTCTTTCAAATATATGTTTATTGTATAAAAGACACATGCCGAAATGGAACTGAAATGAATGATAATTAATAAAGCATATAACTCTCGTATCTATCCAAATAAAACACAAGCAACTCTAATTGTAATACTATATGGGAACATTATTAAATTTGAACGATATTAACAGAAATTTGTTGATAATTAGTTAAAAAAGTATTGTACGATTAAATGTAGTATGTTACAGTTGTGTTACAAAATTATTACTCAGTGTTAAAAATATTTCTGTTTTGTTTCTTGTAATTTCTGTATTGTTACAAAAAACTATAGATGTTTTTATGTGTATAGGAGTGTGTGTAGTAAAGAGTCTGAGTAAAAATACGTGCACACTTTAAATTTCCTTTCTGTCTGAATGAAGAAGACTACCAACTAATTAAGGGGGTTAAAGTAACAACTTTAAATACAATGTGCTTCCTTTCCCACACACAATTTAGTACATATTTAAAGTACAGCCTAGTTGCTACACAGACTCTTGTACATATAAACATTAAGGTGAAATAGAGATAAGGATTTATTACATAATAAGCATTACTTAGCTAAACGTAAAAATATTATCTGTGCATTTTTATGAAATGTTAAAATGCCTAGATGATATTTTTTGAAGATTTCTTGGATATGTTTATGAATAACAATTTCTAATACTTAATGATTCTCTACAACTAAAATATCCGATAATTTATGTAATTGGATTTACAAGGTGTATGTACATTCACTTATATAGGGAAAATGAGGTTTTTCATATGAAGTATAGTTATAAAGTGTTTATATTTATTTGGACAATTATTTTATTGTTTTTTCTACTTTATTATGGTTACAGTGAAATTTCCGAAACTGAGCAAGTGCCAGTCATAACAATCAAAAAATAGAAGTAAAAAATATTGAGAAAACCAAATGAGATAAAAGCAGATACAGTAGAAAGACTACTACAGGAAGTAATTAATCGTACGAAGTTAGATGAAATATTGGAAAGAAAAACTTTAATGGAAAATAGGTTGATTGCTGCTTGGGGAGAAAATTATAAATTTCATAATCGGTATAAAGATATTCGTGAATTATTCAGAGGTTACCATTTACACTACCTTAGGAAAAAAAGGATGTGTTAACGAGACACCCTTTATATTTAAGTAACGATTTAAGCCAATAGATTACATAAAACCAGAGCGGATTATGTATCGTCTTATTCGAACTACAAGAAACCATGAACGAACAAGTAAAGCGGGACTTACAGCAAACTGTAATGGTGAACCAGGAGGGGACGCATGGGTGTGGTGTTCAATTTGTCATGAAGAACATCCCGTTCTTTTCTGATATGTTTCAATATGATCAAGGAAACCCCTATCATTCCTTACCATTATGTCAGCACACATATATGGTATACGCTCATTTAACAGAGAATTATGTAGGGGAAGATTTATTTCTTCTGCAAAGTCCTGCAGCACTCCATGATACAGGTAAACCGTTTGCTGTGTATTTAAAAAGCTCAAAGGGTACTATTCGTATTACGGTCATGAATAGTACCCTTTGAGCTTGCCACTTTTTAATGGAACTTGGTTTCGAGTGGGAGTTTATTGAGAAAGTATTAATGATTACAGAGTTTCATATGAAGGTGTTACATGGGGGGAAAGAGGCAGCACGTGAAATCTATCATTACTGCGGTGATGAGATGATTACGAAATTATATTTTTTCCGAGATGCATTTGCAAAGTAGAGAGGTGAAAAAAAGCTTGTAAAATATCCACGAATATTGCACGTTCCTTGGTCGATAGGGGTACGATAAGGGTAACAAGTGATGACCGTGTTCTACAAAATATGGACGTATTTGAAACTCAAGATGTGGTCGCACTAGAAAAGTTAGATGGTGAAAATACATTCCTTTATAAAGATGCTATTCATGCAAGGTCGTTATCAAGTGATCATCACCCATCGAGAACATGGGTAAAAACGTTACAAGGAAGTCTGGGATATAGAATTCCAGAAAGACGAGCTCTCTAAGAAAGCAAAAGAAAAACTAAGTGTAAAATAATCAGTTATTTGTGATGGTGGATTCTCCTAGGTGGAGGGTTTACCGTTTTTTATTATATGTTACGTTGTAGTTTTTATATAAAGCATATTGAAAAGATAGGTTAATTCTTCTGGAATGATATCTCCATAATTAATAACTTGTACAATAACTTTTCAATTATCACTAAATCCATTCATATCAACAAATTGTCCCACATATCCCTTTGTAGCAATATCTTTTAAAGTAGGCTAAAAAATACCCTTTATTTTATCTTTATCTTATCTTTACCTTATTTTTAAATTTTTATATTAAACTTGAAACCTTAAAGTATTGATGTATAAGTCTAAAAGGGCGGGAGATAGATGTTCATTACATAGTTTATGTATAACCAATTACCTTTGAAAAAATTGAATTTCTTATACGAGGAGGAATATATGAAGGATACAAGTAAAAAACAAATTATAAAAGTGTTCCTTATTAGTATTTTAGGTTTAGGAACAATACTTGGAATGCTATATTTTAATCATAAAACCAATATTCAACAAAATAAAGCGCTAGCCACCGAGAAACGTGTATTGCAATATGAGTCTACCTTAAAAAAAGAATTAGAAAAATATAATTTAGGAGAGAAAACACCAATTTTATTAGGAATTATGTATCAAGAGAGTAGAGGTGAGGGAAACGACCCTATGCAGTCATCCGAATCACTTGGATTAAAGCCAAATGAAATTCAAGAGACAAGCTTGAGCATTAAACAAGGGGTAAAGCACTTTGTTAAAATGTACAAGTATGGAACGGAAAAAGATGTTAGCATGGATACAATTATTCAAAGCTATAATATGGGGCCAGGGTATATTGATTTTATTGCTAGTCAAGAAGTTAAACAACACTCGGAGGATTCGGCCAAAAAATTTTCTAAGATGAAAGTTGATCAAAATCCAGCAATGTACACTTGTGGTGGAAATAAAAATAATTTTAGGTATCCATATTGTTATGGTGATTTCAAATATGCCACAAAGGTAAATGAAAAAACAAAACTTATTGAAGAACTTCTTCGAAATGTACATAGCTCTTCTAAATAAGTTGCAGAATGAAATATAATGATACCCAGTTATTAACAATAATATCTAAGAAAAAACTATTTTATTTATTAATTCACATAATTTTCAAAAATAAATTCTGTAGATGTTAATATTTGTTATATAATATATTTGTCAAAGCATTACCCTTGAAGTTTCTACGGTCAATTTGTAAGATAGTTTGTTTGGTCCTTATATTCGCCTTAAACTAAAAAGAACTTGTAGAGATTCCTACAAGTTTTTTTGTTTTAAGGGTTAAATGTGAATTTCAAATATAGTTGTAATTTTTTGAGGGGGAAAAGTAAATGTTTATAAAAACAGAAAGGTTATTAATACGGAGATTTGAGTTCAAAGATTGGCAAGCTGTTCATGAGTATACATCAGATATCAATGTTATGAAATACATAACTGAAGGGGTTTTTACTGAAGAAAATACAAGAAACTTTGTGAATGAAAACATTGGTGAAAATGCTAAGAACTTTCCTGTAGTATTAATAGATAGGGATATCCTGATTGGTCATATAGTTTTTCATAAATATTTTGGTGAGCATACATATGAGATTGGTTGGGTGTTCAATCCTAAATATTTCAATAAAGGATATGCTTCTGAAGCAGCACAAGCTACATTGAAATATGGCTTTAAGGAAATGAAATTACATAGGATTATAGCTACATGTCAGCCACAAAATACCCCATCATATCGAGTAATGGAGAAGATTGGAATGAGAAGAGAAGGCTATTTCAGGAAGTGTATACCACATGGGAATGAATGGTGGGATGAATATTATTACGCTATTTTAGAAGAAGAGTAGTGTTTCAGAATGCATCATTTAAATTGACACTCTTATTCCTAAATAGGCAAGTTGACTATCTTTATTGGGGATTCTTGCTACTAAAGGCGAAGTTTATTTTCAGTATCGCTGACGTGCAAAACTTTGTATAATCTGATCTTATCTCTAAATCACAACTGTTACCCCATCACCATCAAGTTAAAGTTTCATTTTATTTTGCTAACTTGATCGTGATGTGACGTAACCTTAATTATTTAAAAATTTTAAAAAGGCCCCTTAGTCATGTTAAAGGGACCTTGATCACGCAAATGATCTGTAAACCAATTCATTTTTTATATATAGATCATTTGTATGATAATTTTTATAAATAATTGCTAAATAGTGAATTTACATAAATGCTTTTAGTAGTTCTTGAATTAATGGGATTGCTCCACCTATAAATTTTAAAACTGCCATTGCGATTTCCATATTATTCTCTCCTCTTTTTCGTATTAAGATGTAATAAATCTTTATAACCTTATTATAGTAAGCGCTTACAATTATAACAATACATTTTCGTATGCAATATTGCATATTTATACATTAGATCTCTATTATTCATTTTTTAATGGTACTATAGCGAGGTGAGAGTCTTTAAGGGTTCTGCTTAATAGGAGGAAATATGGAAAGAGTGCAAGCGATTTACAGTAATCAAAAATTTAAGAGTTGGGTTAAACAGGTATTAGCTGTAGGAGGAGTAATAGGGTGCTGTTATTTGGTGTTATATGTTTTCTGTTTCTTAGTTATCATGTAAATAGTATACAACTAAACTAGTAGAGTCTTGCCTAGAAAGGTAAGGCTCTTTTATTGTAGTACCTGGAGATGAGCAAACTACATACAATATCTCTCAGGTTTTTCAGATCACTTTGTACGGTTTCTTGTTTAGAACACTAATTCCTATCATTGAAAACAGAATTCTATGGATAAAAAATATGTTTTTACTAGATACATATTAAAAAGACAAGCATAAATTATATTAGATTTTGACAAAGTCTTTTTGATTTCGAAAAGGATTTAAATCTTACTTATAGATTTGATTCCTTTTTATATAATATAATCCTTATATTGATACGTAAATATAATACAGTAATAATGATTTAGAAGCAAGAATTTTAGTAGCGGTACGTTCGCACATCCATCAACTTAAGATTTTAAAGTAGCTCTTAAACAAAAAAATTCTTTTTTTAATTAATTAATAATAAACAAGAAAGATTGGCAAATTAACAACTAAGAGATTTCTTCAGGTAAGCTAATAAGGAGTTATTACAGAACAGTGCAGTAGATTTTGCATTAACGGCTGAGGATGCAAAAAAGGCCCTTGAAAGAAAAGGGGAATATATGAAAGCTCTACAGCTTACAAGGTGAAAAATAAACTCATTTTAAAACTGTTTTTAATATTTTATTCTTGTACCGGAAAAACATGGGAGGTTAAGGGTGGTAGTTTACATTTAATGAGGGATAAGCAAAAATAATTGTTAACAATATTAAGTGCAGCATCTTAATTGTAAAATCTTTTATATCCCTACCTTTGATTTTATTGAGTTTAGCATCTATGATCTAAATATCACAGAAGGTAGTTTTCTTTTATACTTCTATATCTTTCCCTTCTGCTACTACTGTATCTCGCCACAACACAAGTAGTTTTCTAAATTCAGAGGTCTCAATTTTACATTGGTTATTTGGAGCACTCATAAATAAGTTAATAGCACTGGTGTAATTAGGTTCAATGTAGACTGCTGCTACGTTCCCTTCTATTTCATATTGCGGAACTTTTTTGTCTACTACATTATCTAAAATTTGTATATACTCATCTGCTTCATCATCTAAAATATCTTCCAAGAAATGAGAAATTATAGAAATTTCTTTTGGCAAACGTATTCTTAATCCGCCAAGCCCATCACGATAAAATTCGTATGTATATTTCATTTTTTACCTCCTAGTATAAACAGGATATGCTGTTATTATCTCATTATTTTGTATAATCATTTCTACTTTAAATCAGTGGGATGTTTGTCCTACATATCTAACTGTATCGACTTGAATCTTATTATCGTATGCTTCTTTGATAGAATCAAGTATCTGTACTCTATCCCAATCCTTAGGGAAAAATGAAGAAAGCGCATTTTTTGTTTCTCTTGAATTAATATTTCCTTTTGTTCTTCTAATTTATAAGAAAGGCTTCTTTCAATTTGTTGAGTGTCTAATTGTATATTGGTAAAAAAGCGAAAGAGTTCTTTATCACCATGCCATGTTTCTAAAATACGATGAAAAAAGCGATGGCTGCGTATTTTTAATTCTTGAAAGTCTGCTTCTGCTTGTTCTTGTATTTGTATTGCGCGTTGATTTTGGTATTGTTCCTCGGATAGATTCATTAGATTTCGACTCAAGACCTTCATTTTTTGTTCTATTTCTTGATTCATTTTTTCCGCCTACCTTTTTGCTTATATATAAGTTAATAGAAGGGATAAAGGAAAAATTCTTAAAAAAGCTAAAAATTCTTCTGTAATTCGTTGTCCATTCGTTCAAACTCTGTTGCTACAGACTGTATATTGTCAATGGATTGCTGAAAGGCAGCAAGAAATTGTCTAGTTAATTCTAAGGCTTGTTGGTTTGCTTCCTGTGCTTTGGAATTAACGGTTAAAGTTGTACGCGTTGCGTGCGTTATTGATTTACCTGTTGCATTTTGAATTGCGTCAGAAGCTGATCTCATTTGAGTAGCAATTTGTTCAACTTTTAGAACATTACTTTGAAAGATTGCCATTATAATATAACTCCTTACTTCAATATGTTTTTTAATAGTAAAAAGAAAGGGCTATGTATTTTATTATGTTTAATATTAAATTAGCAGTATTTTCATATGTTTTAAAACATAGCCTTATATTAATTTGTTTATCCATAAAATGGAATACGATATTGATTATACCAATAAATCACTAGATTTATTTAGGCTAATTTTAGCTTTCATACAAAATAATTCATTTTATAATGAATTATTTTGTAGCCTAGAAGGATAGTAGAGCTGTGGAAATACAAAAATTAATGAAAGAGTTTGAAATAGCCCCTAACTCTGCTGTTGCAGCAATTCACAAAATCAGAATAGAGTTATTGGAGAGCAGTATAAAAATAAATCAACCAAGGAATGGAACTTGAGTAAATAACAGAGCATATAAGAGGGAAAGTATGAAGATTTGGCAATAAAACTTTCTGATTTATACATAAGTCAATTATAAATCAATGCAAATATTATGCATTTTTGTAAAATAAATTCATTGACACTTGTGTATATAAGTAACTATACTCGTTACATCAAATTGAATGAGTGATAATACGATTTTATTTTTATTACAAACATGTAAATATAAAAATAGAAAATCTCAATTTGATAAATACAATGGTAGAGGTGTTTATTTTAATGAAGCACAAATTAATTGCAACAGGTATCCTTGCAGGAGCTATATTATCCTATTCTTCTAATATTTTAGCAGATACTCATAAATTCCCTGATGTTCCTGCCTGGGCTGATAAATCTGTTAATTATTTAGTTAATAAACAGGTATTGAATGGTTATCCAGATGGAACTTTTGGTTCAAATGACTCATTAGACAGAGCTTCGGCTACAAAAATTATGACAAAAGTTTTAGGGATACAAATTGATCCTAATGCAAAACCATCTTTTACAGATTCACAAAACCACTGGGCTACTCCTTATATTGCTGCTGCTGAAAAAGCCGGTATTGTTAAAGGGGAAGGTAATGGAATCTTCAATCCATCCGGAAAAGTAACTCGCGCTGCTATGGCTACGATGCTAGTAAATGCATATAAACTACAAAGCACACCAAATCATAACGAGCAGGTTAAATTTGAAGATTTAAAAGGGCATTGGGGAGAAAAATATGCTAATATTTTAATCGGTTTGAAAATTTCTAATGGTACTGAGAACGGTTGGCAACCAAATAGATTTATAACACGTGCAGAAGCTGCTCAACTTACTGCAAAAACAGATATGTTACAACAAAATTTAAACGATGAAAAAGAGGTTATTACTGCTACGTCATATGAAGATCTAAATTTAACAGTAGCTTCGAAAATTACAGCTCAAGAGATTGATAGTTTTATTGCAAAATATCATTCAGATAGTCCCTTAGTTGGACATGGGCAAGATTTTATCAATGCGCAAAATCAATATGGCGTGAGTGCTCATTATTTAGCGGCGCATGCGATTTTAGAATCTGGATACGGAAAATCAGAAATCGCATATCAAAAACATAATTTATTCGGTCTACGTGCATATGATGGAGATCCGTTTAAATATGCGAAATATTTACCAAGCTACGGCGATAGTATTGCTTATAACGCTAATTATGTACGAGAAAGATATTTAGAAGAAAGTGGTATGTATTATAACGGGCCAACATTAACTGGCATGAACGTGAAATATGCATCAGATAAAGGCTGGGCTAAAAAAATTGCGGGTATTATGGAACGTATTAAACCGTTTCGTGCAGAAGACTATACATATGCAAAAAAATTACCAAAGAATGCTGAAACATTAGATGTCGACGCGTTATCTAATGAAATTCCGTATAAAATGTATGCAAACGGTTCAAGCTCAAATGTTGTATCATCAGCTACTTACTATCAGGTACCTTATCCATTTAATTTAAAAATTAAAAGTAGACCAGATGTAGCTGTCGAGGAGAATAAAGTTGGTACAGTAACTCCTGGAACAACCATCTTTATTTATCGTGAAGATCCAAATGGATGGGTAGAATTCTCTTTTGAAGCGAATGGAGAAAAATACTGGACATTAAAAAATAAATTAAGTATGTAATTAAAAAGATATATTTCACTACTTTTAATCTCATATAATTATGAGACAAGTTTTTTACTTTCTTACAATAAAGTTATTTATACAAGAAAAGTTAGAGAATTATTTTCTCTAACTTTTCTTTGCTAGTATTTGAAATTAAAAAGATGGTGGGGTTACTCCAAATATAACAGTGACTTTGTTTAAAGAAGTGTTTTCCCATTTATGTTTTGCATAAGGTGGGATTTTAACGCTATCACCTGTATTGAGAAGTAAAACCTCATCATTTAGATGTAGTTTTACTTGTCCTTCCATAATAAATGCTATTTCTTCCCCTTTATGCGCCACAGGCTGCATAGATGAAGCAGTTTGAGGTAACAGATTCATTAGAGCCAATTCTAGTGATCCATCTAGATTAGGAGATAATAGCTCATACGAAACATTGCCGCTTTCAGGAAAAGTTATTTTTTTTCTTTGGTTAGCTCTTACAACTAATTCTTCTGTATTGGTATCCTCTAAGAAAAAATTAAACAATGGAATATTTAATGCTACAGAAATTAATTTTAGTGTTTGTAATGATGGATTTGTGATTCCTTTCTCAATCTGACTTAACATGGAAGGTGTTATATCAGCTAACTCTGCTAAACGTTTACTGGTTAATCCGGCACCTTTTCTAAATGCCATAATTTTTTGACCAACATTAATATTGTTCATATATGTAACCCCCTTTAAATAAGTAATAAAATTAAATTTTAATTAATTTTATTTACTTATACTTAATATATTGTTAATATATACTTAATTATAATAAAGTATGATTAATTTTAAAACATCATATGTACATATGTCAGCAGCTGCTTCTCGTTTGAATAATACATATGCAAATAAAAGTTGCTGAATCTCATCCTCTATTTGTATATCTACTATGTGGAGTAGGATATGGTGATGTTTATTGTATGAAGATCATGTACATGTATTTTTTGCTGTAATTCCCCATTCTTCGTATATGCTATTAGGTATGATGACCGGATTATTTGATGGTATTTCCATACAAGATTCTGAATGAAAAGAATTCTAATAAGTAAAGAACAACTTAAGAGTAAACATCAATGCTGTATTATAAAATTTTTAAGGAAGTGAAAATATTATGAAATCAGCTTTAAATAGTATTATGATCTCCTTGATTCTTGCAGTAGGAGGGATCATTGCGTTTTTGTTTAATTTAATGGGAAATCAAGATTGGGTCTTGAATTGGGTAGGGGTATTGCTGGCATATCTATCTTTAAGTATTTTAATAGATTTATATAATGAAACTGTGAATTATAAAACATTTTCTAAAATACTAAAAAGAACTTTGTTTATTTCCTTTAATGTTACAGTATTAGGAATAATAATAGGGATAACATACCAACTATTAGGAAAGTGGAATCTTACTATAATGATGTATTATTGGTTGATAATCTTATTACTACATTTAATTACTGTAATAACATTGGTCGTCCTGGTATTTGTAAATCGAAATGATAAAAATTATAGCTTACTATATAAATTTATTATACTTTTAAACATTTTCCTTACCTTAGGACCAGTATTATATCCTGTGGTTCTAACTATTATAGGAAATGGCATGAACGCTAGTGCAGGCCACTAACTTTCACCTAAATAGATTATTAAAACGATTAGTCCAAAAGTGAGTTTGGTTAAGCTAATGAATCTATAAGCAAATAGAATAATAAAAATAACAACATAAAGTGGGATAATAAGATAGGAAGAGAATTATAATATGAAAATTAAGCTTAAGAAAAAGAGAATTATAAGTGTATTGTTGTCTATTACATTAGTAGCAATAGGATATTACATGTTTCAATCTATTACGAATCCTAAGCTGGTAAACGCGGAAGAGGCAAGTAGTGTTCAACAAGTGAGCAGTCTACCTAAAAATGAATTGAAAAAATCCATACCTAATCGTTTTGATGGTAAAGAAAGAAAAGTTGCATATTTAACTTTTGATGATGGACCAGGAAAATATACAGCTAATCTATTAGATGTATTAAAGAAAAATGATGTGAAAGCAACATTCTTTTTAATTGGCGATAATGTGAAAAGGTTCTCAGATTTAGTGAAACGAGAGCATGTAGAGAACCATTATGTGGGCATGCATAGTATGACACATAATTTTAAAAAGCTATATACCAATCAGGAATATGTGAAGGAAATGAAAGAGGATCAATCTTTAATTAGAAATGTTATTGGAAACTCCCCGAAATTAACACGCCCACCATATGGATCAATGCCTGGATTAAATGAATCACTTCGAAATGAGGTGGTCGGAAATAATTTAAAAGTATGGGATTGGACAATTGATTCTCTAGATTGGAAATACAATAAATTACCTGTGGATGTAGCAGCCGCAAAAATTGTTCAAAATGTCTTAGCAGGTGCGACGTCTTCAAAGGAAATTGTTTTAATGCACGATATTCATCCACAATCTGTTGCGGCTGTTCCAGCAATTATAAAAGGATTAAAAGAAAAAGGGTATGAATTTGAAGCTTATGATGAGAACAATCATCTTCCAATAAACTTCTGGCATGATAGCCGGATATAAAAGTATTATCTGGTATCATTAAACAGAAATTGCAGATCTAGTCTGGAAAGATATGTTTGTTCGTCTGGAAAAACATTAGTTTGAAGTGAAGAAGTCCTACGAAGAAATAGTAACAGAAGCGGTATTAAATCATAATTGGTTCCATTTCAACAGGCTCCAAATCCGACAGTAATTTTGTTCTGTTTATTTATGAGGTAACGGAAGGGAATTTAGAAGAACTTGCTACAATTGCTCATTAGTATACATACAATCACGGCATTGTAGAAGAAATAGGATAACAGAAGAACACATACGGTTCTAAATTAATATTACGTGTGTTTTTATACATACATTCCTCATTTAAATGTATATGTTGAATATATAGATATATAGTGATATAATGTGAATTAGAAACTCGCGTGTTTCAAATACAACATTTTTATCTTCTTGATGACCTCTTATCTTTCCGTAAGAGGTCTTTTTTTATGCCTCCTTATTGCATAGCCGTTAAAATACTATGAAAAGATACTAGAGACTACTACACTATGACATTCATGTTGAAATCTTATCAAACGTTATCTCACTTGTATGCATTAGGACTAGGCTGGAGACTTTGGAATAGAGAGGATGTAATTTCATGGTGTGATAGGTTGATCGAAGCAACTGATTACCCACCATATGAAATTATAGAGATATCCTTAATGTCTAAAGAAAAACGGATATATATAGAATCGGCTTTACTATCATATAGCCGCATAGTTGATGAAAAACACTCGGTAAACATCCTTCTTTCAGTCTTAAATGAAAAGTTAGTAGCTCAGAAATGGAATGTAAAACAAGCTCTTACCTGCTCCACTCGTTTACTAGTAAACAGTGGCCTGTATTGGGATGAGGAATATTTTAATTTATACAGTCTGGATGATAGCTATGATATAGTACAGAAAGGGCTCCATTTTAATAAAGAAGATGTGATTTCTGCTTATATCGATACATTAGGTGCTTTTCGCGTCCATTTTAACGAGTTTGAAGATCTCTATTTACAAGTCATGAAACAGAAGTGGCAAGTGTAGAAGGCAGGAAAAGGAATCATTGAATCGTAAGAGTTACTTCCTGTATTTATCACCAAATTTATCTAGCTAAGACAAATCTGTCTTGGCTAGATAAATTTTTGTCTCTTAATAACTTAATTCTATCATCTTTAATTTTTCCGACAGCAAGCAAAGCTAGCGGTTTTTATGCATAATCAGACGCTTGTAAAGGAGAATCACTATATAAATTTTTACCAGAGAGTAATTTATTTAACTAGTAGAAAAAGGAAGGGGCCTATTTGGCTCCTTCCTTTTTCTCATACATAAAGCTTGTTGACAACTTATGAAATAATAGCATTCATCGCTATTAAAATATAGCACTAAAAGCAATTAAGCGGATATGTAATTATACATATCCGCTTAATTACATGGATGGGAACAAAACTATTTATCTCTTCCGGTATGGAAACAAATAGATTTAGGTTTACTTAGGGTAAGAGGACCTGATCACTGATTGATGGTTAAACCATATTTCTACATATCTGAAACAAATTATTTTATTGGATTGTATGTTAATAGGGTGAGGGCTTTATAAAAGTTAGATTGTTCCTTGGTTTCATGCTCTTGATTTTACTTGAAGTACGCATTGGAAAACTACACTTAGCATCATTAATACAGAAACCGATAAGATTATAAAGACAAAATTATTTTCAGATTTAATTACCCCGGTTCATGTAACGAATGATGGGAAAGTATTGATAGGGCATACATGTTTCCAGAATAAGAATGGAGAGAGAACAAGAAATATGTTTTCTCCATCACCAGGGTATGTTTCTGTTCTTGATGGAGAATCGTTAAATGTGTTAGGTACAATAGAAGGAGATTTACTCCCAATTATAATGCGTTCTTTTACGGACGTAACGGTTAGATACGTTTCTAACCTTAGATCAAGGACAATAAGTATATTAGATTTAGTTGATTATAAGAATGTTCATACCATTAAAGTTAATCCAGGAGATCGAAATGCAGATCCTTCTGTAAATCAAGGAGCTCACGGTATAGCATATATAGAAAGATAAGATAAAATAAGAAAACACTATACTTTCTGTAGAAACTGACAGAAAGTATAGTGTTTTTTTGTATCTATTGATTACTGATGAATTCCAATTAGGTCTATTTTTTGTAAATATGGAACAATGTCATTACTTACACTGTCTATTAAGCGTTAAAACATTTTTTATTAAATAAATTAAGAAAGGAATCATCATTTTTAACTAAGGGAGAGATTGAATTGAAAAAATTATGGATGCTGCTTTTCGTTTGTTTCGCGGTTATGTTGGTAGGATGTAATAAAAACGAACCGCCAAAACAAGCATTTGAAGAATATATTAATTTATGGAATGATAGAAAATTTGCAAATATGTATGATCAATTATCAGATCATGCTCAAAAATCGATTTCTAAAAAAGAATTCACAGAAAAATATCAAAAAATCTATGAGGGGATTGGAGCTAAGAATTTAAAAGTTAAAATGAAAGGAGAGAATACGAAAGATAAAGAGCTTTTTCTTTTTGAAGTTAAGATGGATACGGATGTAGGACCAGTTTCATTCATCCATGAAGCAAAACTTGTGAAAGATAAAGAATCTTGGAAAATAGATTGGACACCGGACTTCATTTTTCCAGGAATGAAAAAAGATTACAAAGTACGTATGCAAGTAGAGCAAGGAAAACGCGGAGAAATATATGATCGAAATGGAAAAGGGCTTGCAACGAATGGTAAAGCGACTGAGGTTGGAATTATTCCAGAGAAACTAGGCAAAACAGCAGCGCAAACGAAAGAAATAGTAGCACAATTACTTGATATGTCTATAGAAGAGGTCGAACAAAAGCTCACAGCGAAATGGATAAAACCAGACTCCTTTGTACCAATTGGAATTTTAAAAGAGGGAACCAGACAGAATGATTATATTGAATTAGAAGGAGTTTCATCTCGCCCAGTAAATATTCGTACGTATCCATTAGGTGAAGCAGCGGCACACTTAACTGGATATATAGGAAAGGTGAATGCGGAGGAGTTAAAATCACTTCAAAAACAAGGTTATCAAGCAGATGATTTAGTAGGTAAGACCGGTTTAGAGAAAGTGTTAGAAAATAAATTGCGTGGTGAAAAGGGTGGACGCGTATTTATAGAGGATGAGAAGGGGAAAGAGATTAAAAACGTAGCAAAAAAAGAAGCAAAAGAAGGAGAAACTGTTACGTTAACAATTGATGCTGCAATTCAAGAAAAAATCTTTAATGAGATGAAAACTGAAGCAGGATCTAGTGCAGCGGTCAACCCTAAAACGGGTGAAACAATCGCACTTGTAAGTAGCCCTGCTTATAATCCCAATATAATAGTTAGAGGAGCATCGAAAGCCCAACGAGAAGCATGGAGTAACGATTTGAAACTACCAATGATGAATCGCTTCACGCAAGCATTTGTACCAGGTTCCGTATTTAAAACGATTACAGGTGCAATTGGTTTGGAAACAAAAACAATAAATCCAAAGGAAGAATTTAAAATTCAAGGATTGAAGTGGACAAAAGATTCATCTTGGGGAAATTACTATGTCACGCGTGTAAAGGATGCAAGTCCAATTAATTTTGAGAAGGCAATGAAGTACTCTGATAATATTTATTTTGCTCAACAAGCTTTGAAAATGGGAAAAGATCAGTATGTAAATGAATTTAAAAAGTACGGATTTCATGAAAAATTACCAATCGAATACGAATTTCCTATTTCAATCATTGCAAAAGATGGGATAAAAAACGATATTCAACTAGCAGACACGGGCTATGGACAAGGACAAGTATTAATGACGCCACTTCATTTAGCATTAACATATGCACCGATTGTGAATGAAGGGAATATTCCGTGGCCACACCTTTTAAAAGAAGCAAAAGTAGCGGGGAATTGGAAAGAAAATGTGGTTTCTAAAAAGAATCAAGAGATATTAAAGAGTGCATTAATCAAAGTCATTAATGACCCTGATGGCGCAGGGAGAATTGCACAGGTTGATGGTGTGACGCTTGCTGGTAAAACCGGTACGGCAGAACTGAAAGAGTCTAAAGAAGCAGACGGAAAAGAACTGGGATGGTTCGCAGCTTTCGATGCAAATGCGCCAGACATGATTGTTACCATGATGATTGAAGGTGTAAAAGGAAGAGG
Source organism: Bacillus sp. SRB3LM (assembly GCF_015712745.1). Lineage (NCBI taxonomy): Bacteria > Bacillati > Bacillota > Bacilli > Caryophanales > Bacillaceae > Bacillus > Bacillus sp. SRB3LM. The sequence goes on along the minus strand of NZ_VWVQ01000067.1, from coordinate 134,710 downwards.
AGGAAGTAACGTTCCAGGTGAAAAAGTAAAACATGTATTTCAGAAATAAAACTTAATTATAAGGTGAATTTTTTTCACTACATTTATCCCGCTATTTGCCCGTAAAAGCCCGATTGTTGAGGGTGGATTAAAGTTTCACTTTATTATATGTTTGCTTAACTCAAAGATATAAGTTGGGGAAAATATAGAACAATTAAATTTCAAAAAAGCATTCTTTCTAATCGAGAATGCTTTTTTGCTGCGACTATAGAAAATTGATACCTTATCTTTATTTTCATTTCTGAAAAGTTGGCATTGCTAATGGTAAATAGAAGGGAATAGCAAATTGAAATGGACAAGTAGAGTGTTACGTTAAATTCAAAAAATAGATTATTGTGAGTGGATTTTTATCATTGTATGCTTTACTTGTTTTTTAGTAGTATTATTCTGCCTGAAAAAAGATAAACAATGGAACAAATGAAACTTGTATCTTGTATATATATTGAAACCATAATAAAAGTGAGGGCAGTTTTATGTTTATTCAAATAAGTTTGAGGTGTGGAAATGGAACAGACGTTTATTGAAAAGTGTAATCATGATGAGCTGGACTATGTTATAAAAGACTATTGGCAAGATGTATGGAATTATTCATTTATTATTACGAAAGATCCACACTTATCAGATGATATCACGCAAGATGTATTTATAAAGGTGTTTAAAAATTGGAATTCATTTCGAAAGGAGTCATCTATTAAAACGTGGATTTTAAAAATCACAAGAAATACGGCAATAAACTATTTGAAATCCTCCTATTTTAAAAGGATATCTTTAATAGGATTTTTTAGTGACGATAAGCAATCCCTGTCAGCAGAACAAGAATTTTTTAAGCAAGAAGAAATGAATGATGTGTGGAAGGTGGTATTAGAACTACCTAAAAAGCACCGTGAAATAATTATATTGGATGCAAAATATGAATTATCTTATGAAGAAATGGCTGAAACATTAGGAGTATCCATTGGAACTGTAAAATCGAGATTAAGTAGAGCGAGAAGTAAGGTTTCAAAATTAATAGGGGAGGGTAGTAGTGATGAACAATAAACAAAATCCTGACTGGTATAGAAAAATAAAAAAAGGCCCAATGGAGAATCGTAAAGATGAAGAAGAATTTATTTCTAAAATAAAGCAGTCTATATACGAAAATAATGAAGTGGATTTTGTAAAACATAAAAGACCATTTCGTAAAAAAGCATTACCTATTGTAGTTGTTTTGGTTTGTACGATGTTATTTTTCATTGTTCAACAACCTTGGCTTGATGATAATAAATCACCGGTACAAAGTAGTACTCAAATTAAGCCTAAAACAAAAGATGAGTCTGCTCAAGATTCATCATTAAAACAATTTATGAACGAACTATATCAAAGTACGAACTCAAAAAATGAAAATGAATTGTACAAAGCGTTAAATGATGAAGTTCTATTTAAAGGGAAGAGTTATAAGAAGGATGAACTGAAGTTTGATGAAGATATCTTTCATGAGTTGCAAGTCGCCCTTACAATGGGAGGAGAGTTTGCCAAAGATACAAAGCAAGTATATAAAGTACCAAGTGGATTGACAGAAAGTAATCAACCGAACCAAGCGCATTTTATATATGCGACTGTTACTGGAAATAAAACAAAAATTTTAGCTGAACCAAAGCGAGAATCACAAGTTTTATATGAAGTATCTAATGAAATGGTAAAAGCTTGGATTCCAGAAAAAGTACAGAATAATGGATATATAAAAGTTTCGACAATTAACGGTAATACTGGATATGTACAGAAAGAGTACGTTTTAACTGATATTAAATATTCATTTACATTCGAAAAGAATAATGAAGGTATATGGAAAATAATAAATATAAATTCTATATGGTAAAAGAGGAAGGTTCACTTAAATGAACCTTCCTCTTTGTTTTTATTGTCTTTTTGAAGAGTATTCCAGTACTCTAAAATTTCTGATGTAACGAGAGCGGCAATGTTTTTTTCTGAATTACTACCAAGGATAACGACAGAAACGGCAATTTGTGGATCTTCCGTAGGAGCATACGCAATGAAAAGAGAGTGATTTATCATTCTTGCTTGCTCATTTGGAAAACCTGTAATACCTGTTTTACCTGCGACGTCAAAGGGCAACTTTTTAATTTCCTCTATATTTTGACTCATCCCACCTTGCACGACACTCCAAAAGTTCATCGGGTAACGATTTGAACTTTCTAAAATGGGTTTAAACTTTTTGGTTTCCTTACCATCTTGACCAATAATCGCACTTACGATTTGAGGTTTATATTTGTCGCCTTTACTTGCCAAAGTTGCTGCATATTGAGCGAGTTGAAGAGGAGTATGCACTTCATTTCCTCCCCAAGAGGCATTTAATAATGCTGAAATCCCATTTTCAAATTTATTAGATGGATGGAATTCATATTGTCCGTCTTCTTCAAAGGGTAAATCAATCCCAGTTTTAGAACGTAGGCCGAATTGCATTAAATAATCTGTCCATATATGTGCCACTTTTTCTATATTTCCATTATTTTGGTTGAATAAGGGCAGAGCTACTTTTGCTGTCATAAATGTGTTAGATGAATTAATGATAGCCTGCCTCGGTGTAATCTCCCCTGTTGGTGTTTCAGGCGCATTCGTAATGTTATTTTGATTATCATACTGAAAAGTACCTTGATCTAAATAAGTATCTTCTGGTTGAAAAAGCTTTTCGTTTAATCCAATTAAAATAGTAAGTGGTTTTATAGTAGAAGCCATATTTACATAAGATTCACCATACTTTAATTTTTGAATTGCTTTATTTTGCGAAAGAGATTTAATGTTTTCTTTTCTAGAAGATACATGTGTATTTAATATATTTGGATCAAAAACTACCGAGTTGGCCATAGTTAAAATTGCGCCAGTTTTTGCATCGCTCACTATAGCATAACCAGCTTTAGCATCAGGTGTTTTCTTAATTTGAGATTTTAATGCTTCTTCTGCCTTTTGCTGCAACTCAGAGTCTAAAGCTAGCCGCACGTCTTTTCCTTTTTGTACTTTTTGAATGTTCCATAAGAACTTTTTATTATTCAATTTAAAAATAAGAGTTTTGCCTGGTTTTCCTTTTAAATCATTTTCATATTGCAGCTCAATCCCGTTTTTTCCAACAGCCATATGCTTTGAATTAAGGTCATTTTCTACATACCCAATTACTTGTGAACCAATTTCGTGTTTAGGGTAATATCGAATCCATTCATCTTTAATTATTACATTATTGGGTTTGTTTTTGTTTATGAATGCAAGTTCATTCTCATTTATATCAGAGTATAACGGTATATCATTCATAGTCTGCTTTTTACAAGATTGTTGTAATTGAGATTTTATGTTCTCTGTAGAAATATCATGTTGAAACTCGCTTGAAAATTGGTTGAAAAAAGCTAATGTGTTTGATGTATCTTGTTTCGATAGCTTTTCATCATTAGAAGTGCAATATAGAGACTTAACTTTCTTATTTGTAGCGAGCATTACACCATTTTTATCAAAAATCTTTCCTCTTTCAGCTGAAGAAGTTGCGATAGTAATTGAAATGAAGTTGATTTTTAATAAAATCAGTAAAATCAAACCTACAATAGAAAGAATCGCAAAAAATCTCCATCTTCTTGTATGTAACATATAACCCTCCCTTATGTAGCCTATTTCATCTTATATTTAATTATTTTTTTTGTAAATGTGGAACAACTTTATTGTTTAGGTTGTCTATTAAGTATTACAGCATGAAGAAAGGAATAATTAGCATGAAAATTTACTAGCAAGTTTATATGTAAGATTAATAAGAGTCATTATACAGTTTAGCACTTCTAATGTAAGTGGCAAAAAAAATAGAGAGAAAACAAGAAGGGAGAGTTATTAATTCCGTAGCTAAACGAAAAGGAATGGTTGCTTACAAGGATTAAGCAAAAAATTGAGGCGATATTTATAACCGATTATCGGTATCTAATATATAAGGAATGCTTTTAGTATTTGTAGCAATTCCTGAAAGGATTAAATGGAGGATTTATGAAAGAACAAAAAGGCAAGAAGCAGAAGACATATATATCTATTCGATTAAATATAATGTTCCTTTGCATATTTGTACTATTCTCAGCTATTATTATGCAGCTAGGAAAGGTACAAATCGTTGAGGGAGAGGCTTATAAGAACCAAGTGGAAAGTAGTCAAAATGCAATAACTAGTATTCCAGTTCCACGTGGACAAATTTTAGATCGAGAAGGGAAAACAGTTGTTAATAATAAATCTCTTCGCACAATTACGTATACAAGGGTGAAGGGAATTACGAGTGAAGATACTTTAAAAACAGCAAAAGACTTGGCGAAAGTACTTGAAATGCCTGAACAAGATATAAATAAATTAACAGATATCGATAAAAAAGATTTTTGGATGCAGTTGAATTCGAAACGTGCGGAGGCAAAGATTACTAAGAAAGATATAGAAAAGTTTAAAGAAAAGGGTATAGAGGGAAAAGAGTTAGATAAAAAAATAGAAGACTTAAGACGAGGTCGTGTTACAGAGGTAGAATTAGCAGAATTAACAGCACAAGATTTAAAGGTGTTAGCTATTAAAAGTAAAATGAGTTCAGGTTATCAACTAACACCACAAATCATTAAAAAAGATGTAACAGATGAAGAGTATGCGCGGATAAGCGAAAATCTTGCGGATTTTCCAGGAGTAGATGCAACTGTTGATTGGGAACGTAATTATGTAAACGGTAATTTATTTCGTTCTGTATTAGGAAATATTACGAGTAGTGAAGAAGGATTACCGAAAGAAAATTTAGATTCTTATTTAGTACGTGGATATAACCGTAATGATCGTGTTGGAAAAAGTTATATTGAACAACGATATGAAGATGTATTACACGGCACAAAAGAAGAAGTGAAAAATATTACTGATAAATCAGGAAACATTGTTAACACAGAAATAATCTCTAAAGGAAAAAGTGGTAATAGTTTAACATTAACGATTGATATGGAATTACAAAAGAAAGTTGAAGAAAGTATAGAGAAAAACTTGAGAGCTTTTAAGAGTTCAGAGCCACTGCTCGATCGAGCTTTTGTTGTCATGACGAATCCAAATAACGGACAAATTTTATCAATGGCAGGCAAAAAGATTGTAGAAAAAGAAGGGAAAATAGAGGTTGAGGATTTGGCATTAGGAAACATGACAACTTCGTATGAGCTAGGGTCAGCTGTAAAAGGTGCTACTTTATTAACTGGATATGAGACAGGGGCAATACATCCAGGAGATCAATTTTATGACGCACCGATGAAATTTAAAGGTACACAAGTTAAGAAATCGTGGAATGTATCCGGATTTGGTAATATTAATGATTTACGGGCTTTACAAGTATCTTCGAATGTATACATGTTCCAGACAGCTTTAAAAATTGCGGGAGTCAATTACGTACCAAATGGCTCATTAGATATTAAACAAGGAGCATTTGATACGATGCGCTATTATTTCAAGCAATTTGGTTTAGGTGTCCCAACAGGTATTGATTTACCGAATGAAATAATTGGACAAACGAGAAAAGTAGATAGTCAACCTGGTTTTTTACTAGATTTTTCTATCGGTCAGTATGATACGTATACGCCGTTGCAATTAGCGCAATATATTTCAACGATTGCGAATGGTGGTCATAGAATGCAACCTCAAATTGTACAAGAAATACGAGAACAATCAATAAAAGAAGAGGTTGGCAAAGTTATACGTTCCATAGAGCCTGTCGTATTAAATCGAATTGATATGAAGAAAGAACATATTGATCGTATAAAAGAAGGGTTTAGATGGGTATTCCAAGAAGGTGATGGAACTGGCGTGAAATATTTCAAAAACGCGCCATATAAACCAGCAGGAAAGACAGGAACAGCCCAAACTGTATATGGTGGAGATGACCCGATTGGCAGAAATGCAAAAGGAGAACGTATGGAATGTTACAACTTAACGTTAGTTGGATATGCTCCATATGATAATCCGGAAGTAGCATTTTCCGTAGTAGTTCCATGGCTTCATGATGATAAAAATGGAATTAATTCTATAATTGGAAAGGAAGTTTTAGATGTATACTTTGATTTGAAACAGCAACGTATACATGCTGAATCTACTAGTACAGGTAGTTCTAAGCAAAATTAGAATACTTTTCTCAGGGAAGAGAACCTGTTTATATAAAGCCATTTATAAGTAAAAAAATGAAATATGAAATAAGAGATAGTGGCGATCATAGCTACTATCTCTTATTTTGTTAATAACTCTCATACTAGCTATAAATTTTTTTCAGTTTATGGAACAAATTTGGTTCGGTGATTGTCTATTATGTGTACGTATAAAAAGGTGCTAAAAATTTGGAAGGAATGATGATTTTGAAAAATAAGAGGATGCTAAAAATAGGAATATGCGTTGGTATATTAGGTTTAAGTATTACAAGCCTAGAAGCTTTTACAGGAGAGTCACTGCAAGTTGAAGCGAAAGAAAAGACTGGACAAGTGAAACATAAAAATCAGGCAACGCATAAAGAGTTCTCTCAACTTGAGAAAAAATTTAATGCTCGATTAGGTGTATATGTGATTGATACTGGTACAAATCAAACAATCTCTTATCGACCTAACGAAAGATTTGCCTTCGCATCAACTTACAAGGCTTTAGCCGCGGGAGTATTACTACAGCAAAACTCAATTGATTCATTAAATGAAGTAATCACATATACGAAAGAAGACTTAGTGGATTATTCACCTGTTACAGAGAATCATGTAGATACTGGAATGAAACTAGGAGAAATTGCTGAGGCAGCTGTTCGTTCAAGCGATAATACTGCAGGGAACATTTTATTTAATAAAATAGGAGGACCGAAAGGATATGAAAAAGCGCTTAGGCATATGGGGGATCGGATTACTATGTCTGATCGCTTTGAAACAGAATTAAACGAAGCTATTCCAGGAGACATTCGTGACACTAGTACAGCGAAAGCTATTGCTACGAATCTTAAAGCTTTTACGGTCGGAAATGCACTTCCAGCTGAAAAACGTAAAATTCTTACAGAGTGGATGAAAGGAAATGCTACAGGGGACAAACTTATTCGTGCAGGCGTACCAACTGACTGGGTAGTTGGAGATAAATCAGGTGCTGGTAGTTACGGGACAAGAAATGATATTGCTATCGTTTGGCCTCCAAATAGAGCACCAATTATCATCGCAATTTTATCTAGTAAAGATGAGAAAGAGGCAACCTATGATAATCAACTCATTGCAGAGGCAACTAAAGTTATAGTTAAGGCTCTTAGGTAATAGTATTTTAGTTTTCGCATTTTTAACATGAAAGTATTAAAAGTATAAAGTTAGAAAACGACTCTTTTCTTGTGATAAGAGTCGTTTTTGTATTCTTATTATTAAAAAGGTAAAAGTAAAAATATAACGAATATATATGACATATCTCATACGAAATTTCATGTACTGTATTATTTTATTAATTTAAATAAATTTCAAGAAAGTATAATATAATTCAGTTAGCATATAGAAGTGTTTGATGAGAATGTAAAGGAGAAAATATGAAAAAGAAAATTAATAGAATTGTAATGATTATTTGTATATTAGTAGGTTTTACAATCTTTTTATATTTACAGAACAATTTAATAAGTATAACTGAGGTTAAAATAACCTCTAGTAAAATACCATCCTCTTTTAAAGGGTATAAAATTCTACAAATTTCAGACTTACACAATAAAAAATTTGGCGATAATCAAGATGTGTTAATTCAAAAAATAAAAAGTATAGACCCAGATATTATTGCGATTACGGGTGATTTAATTGACAGTAAATCATACGATGCAGAAGTTAGTATGCAATTAATACGAGAAATGGTAAAGAAGTATCCTGTATATTTTGTGACAGGAAACCATGAACAATGGTCTGGAAAGTATAACAGTTTAGAAAAAGAGTTGAAGAAATATGGTGTCAATATTTTAAGAAATGAACATGTAGGTATTCGAAAGGGTGAGCAAGAAATAAACTTGCTAGGTATTGATGATCCAGAGTTTGGTACTGGAAACCGTGATGAAGGAAATATTATAATAGATGAAATTAAAAAAGCAAAAATTGAAATGCAGCCAGAGAGATATAATGTATTATTATCCCATAGGCCTGAATTTATAAAGGAATATACGAATGAGAGGTTGGATTTGGTTTTATCGGGACATGCTCATGGAGGGCAAGTTAGATTGCCATTTATCGGTGGATTAGTTGCTCCAAATCAAGGTGTTTTACCTAAATATACAGCAGGTTTATATGTAGAACAAAATACATCAATGGTAGTGAGTAGAGGATTAGGAAATAGTATCATTCCGCAAAGAATTTTGAATAGGCCAGAGATTGTAGTCGTGCAGTTAAATTAAGCTGTACGATTTTTTATACAAAAGTGAGTAAAGAGATTTTATGTATTTTGCAGGAGTTAACATTACAATTTTGTTAAAAATTTTCTACGTTACATAAAGTAACAAAATTTGACCCTGATTGTTTGTTATAGTGTAAATAATCAAAAAACTTAAAAATTGTCGAGTGAAAATTGTGATAAGTAATTCATGTAAAAAACTTAAAGGGGTGTACACATGCATAAAGAATATGAAATTGAAGAATACACGGCGATTGAGGAACAAATACATTATTATTGTAAATGTTTATTAGTAAGTCATCCTGATCAAATAATAAAGTATTTAGAAAAAAGATTAGAAAAATATGCAGAAACATTACAATATGCACATTTATATCCTGACACAGTTATTTTACCGTTACAGCAATTAGTTATTGAATATTCTTTAGATGTTGCTAGAATTCGGAAGTATATGAATTTAAAAACGTAAAGTGAAATTTATAGTTTAAATGAAACAGAGTCGGCTTTAGGAAATGAAATTCTAATGTCGACTCTGTTTCATTGTTTAATATCGTTGATTGAACATACATACTAATCAATGAAGTTTGACATATAATTAAGCAAGGGTAAAATAAAAGTGAGTACTCACTCATTTCATTGGAAAAGGAGGATGAAACGTGCAACAACCTTCAATTATTTTACGGACTGTATCAAAAAGTTTTGGAAAAAAAGAAGTGTTACACAATCTTTCATTGCAAGTTGAAAAAGCAGAAATTTTTGGTTTTGTTGGACCTTCTGGATCGGGGAAAACAACGCTCATTAAAATGATTGCAGGTATTAATGAGGCAACGAAAGGTGAAGTGCTTGTTAATAATACTAATATGCCTAATTTAAATGAAATGAAAAGAATTGGTTATATGGCCCAAGCGGATGCATTATACGAAGAATTGTCAGCATATGAAAATGCAGATTTTATAGCAACGATGTATGGACTAAAGGGAAAACGTAAAAAGACAAGAATTGCACAGGTTTTTGAACTTGTACAATTGTCACAGTATATGAAAAAGCAAGTACAACAATTTTCAGGTGGAATGAAAAAACGCTTATCATTAGCGATAGCACTCCTTCACGAACCAGAAATATTAATTTTAGATGAGCCTACAGTGGGGATAGATCCACTTCTTAGAAAAACAATTTGGGAAAAATTTTATGACCTTAAAAAGAAAGGTACAACGATTATTGTAACGACGCACATTATGGATGAAGCTGAATTTTGTGAGCGTCTAGGGTTAATTAGAGAAGGGAAACTAGTTGCGGTTGGAACAACTGAAGAATTGAAAAAACGCGTGTCATCTGGACGGATTGAAGATGTCTTTTTGTTGGAAGAGGTGGCTCCGTCATGAGAGTTACTGGTGTAATCATTCGTATTATTCGTCAATTTTTTCGAGATAAGCGTTCGTTAGCAATGATGTTTGGAGCACCGATGTTATTACTTTGGCTTTTGTCACTAGTGTTTACACAGAAAGACTATGTACCGCAAATTGCTGTTGTTGATATGCCCGCTCAAATAGTAAAAGTGATGAAAAATCAAGAAGCGTCAATTTATGAATACAGTAAGGAAAAGGCGATTTCTGAGTTGGAAAAACAAAAGGTAGATGCAGTATTTCGTATAGAGAATGGAAAAATGAAACTTCTGTTGGAAGGTAGTGATTCGTCAAAAAATCGTGCTGTACTTCAAGTATTGCAAAAAAGCACAGAGAAGAATGATGTATCGATTATGAAACCTGAAGTAAATTATTTACATGGCTCTAAAGACTTTACGATGTTTGATGGGCTTGGTCCTGTATTAATTGGTTTCTTTATATTTTTCTTTGTATTTATATTATCAGGTGTATCTTTCGTAAGAGAACGTTTAAGTGGTACGCTAGAAAGGTTATTATCCACCCCAGTAAGAAGATGGGAAATAGTCGCAGGTTATATTATTGGTTTTGGATTCTTTGCCTTTATACAATCCATTATTATCGTAAGCTTTTCCGTTTATATTTTAGATTTATACGTAGCTGGCTCCATATGGCTAACGCTACTTATTACATGTATGCTCTCTTTAACTGCACTAACATTAGGTACGTTTTTATCGACATACGCAAATAATGAATTTCAAATGATTCAATTTATACCGCTTGTTATTGTGCCACAAATCTTCTTTTCTGGATTATTTCCAATGGAATCTATGAACAAGTGGCTACAAATGTTAGGGAAAGCATTTCCACTCACATACGGCGCTGACGCAATAAGACAAGTGATGATTCGGAATCAAGGGTTTACAGAGATTGCATTAGATCTTACTGTGTTATTACTTTTTTCACTATTATTTGCAGTAGGAAATGTATTTGCTTTAAAGAAACATCGCAAAATATAATAATGACAAAAAGGAGCTTTATAAATGCAGAAAGATTGGCTGGAGGAATTAATAGCTGCAACTAATACGGATAAACGAAATGAACGTCAAATGCGAATATTAGAGGCGGCTGTTGATATGTTTGGAGAAAAAGGATACGCTTCAACTTCAACAAGTGAAATTGCAAAGCGTGCTGGTGTAGCGGAGGGAACCATCTTCCGCTACTATAAGACGAAAAAAGATTTATTACTAGCGGTCGTAATGCCAACTTTAACTAAGTTCGCTGCACCATTTTTCGTACAAACCTTTGCAAAAGAAATATTTAAATCGGAGTATGAATCGTATGAAGGACTTTTAAGGGTTGTAATTCATAATAGATTTAAATTTGCTCAAAAACACTTTCCTATGATAAAAATATTAATTCAAGAAGTACCATTTCAACCAGAACTGAAAAATGAAATACAGCAATTAGTAGAAACAGAACTGTTTTCACATTTCAAAAAGTTGATTGTGAAATTTCAAGAAGAAGGGGAAATAATTGAGATACCACCATCTTCCGTATTACGTCTTACTTTATCAGCTGTATTAGGTTTATTATTAACACGATTTTTATTATTGCCTGAAGAAAAATGGGATGATGAAGCGGAAATTGAAAATACGATTCAATTTATATTGTATGGATTAACTCCACGAATTTAATCGTTGAAGTGTGAATTACATACATTACTTTTAAGTGAAAATAAATCGCCTTTAAAAAGGCGATTTATTTTCATTATATATTTTTGATAAATAAGTACTTGTTTAATAAAAACATTCTAAATCAGCGTGTTTCTTTGTCTCTTCTTCTAAGACCTAATAATCCTGCTAGTCCTAATAAACCAAGCCAAGCCCAATTATTATTTCTATCACGATTATCATTTAAATCATTTGTTGTATTTACATTTCGAGTTCTCACATCATTATTAACTCTGTCTAAATTATTGTCATTTACTCGAGTTGAAATATCAGTGTTATTAACTCTGTTCATATTATTTCCATCGTATTCAGCTTGCGCAGATGTACCTAAAAACATAATAGATAGTGCTAAAACACTTAAGATTGATGATAATTTCTTTTTCATAACAATCCCTCCTTTCTTAATAATTAAGTTCTCCGAAGCATGTGTGTATTATTCATTTCACAATATCTAAACCCTCATTAAATAGAGCGCACATTTATAGAAAATAGAGTTGAATGATTGTTAATATTTCATTGGATATATATTTCGCATAAAAATAAATGCATCAAACTTTGCTTAAAATGTTAATCTTAGTACAATTTATATTATACGGACTAGCAATAAGGAGGTAATGAGATGCGACAATTTGCAAAACCTACAATCGTCGTAAGTAAATGTTTAGAATTTGATGCTTGTCGTTATAATGGAGAGATGATTCCAGATGTAACAATACGAAATTTGCAGCCATTTGTTACATTTATACCTGTTTGTCCAGAAGTCGAGATTGGATTGGGGACTCCTCGAGAAACGATACGAATTGTAGAAGAAAATGGTGAGAATAGACTTGTGCAACCGTCGACACGAGAAGATGTAACTGAAAAAATGGAACAGTTTTCAAATGACTTTTTACAAACGATACCGGATGTGGATGGTTTTATTTTAAAGAATCGTTCGCCAAGTTGTGGTACGCGCGATGTGAAAATTTATTCTGGTTTTGAAAAAGCACCAGCAAAGGGAAAAGGATCAGGCTTATTTGGCGGAGCAGTAATAAAAAAATTTTCGCATCTTCCTATTGAAGAGGAAGGCAGATTGTCGAATTTTATTATTAGAGAGCATTTCTTTACAAGGCTATTTACAATCGCATATTACAAAATGATTAAACATAATAAAAATATGAAAGACCTTGTATCGTTTCAGTCGGACAATAAATATTTATTTATGGCATATAATCAGGTGAAACAAAAGGAATTAGGGCGTATAATTGCAAATCACAAAAATGAAAAGATTGAAGTGGTATTTGAAAACTATGAGAAGACTTTATATGAATTATTTATGCGCACACCCCGTTATACATCGAATGTAAATGTATGCGAGCACATTTTTGGATATTTTAAAACAAAGCTAAAAAAACAAGAAAAAGATCATTTTATAGAACTGTTACAAAAGTATGCAGAAAAGAAAATACCACTTAGTAGTTTACTTACAATTTTAAAATCATGGGCCATTCGATTTGATGAGAAGTATTTATTAAGACAGACGTATTTCGAACCATATCCTGAAGCATTAGTAGAAATTTCTGATTCAGGAAAAGGTAGAGATTATTAAACAATAAATTACATAATTCGACACAAAATCTCCTATGTTGTTGTAGAACAATGTAGGAATTTTTTTGTGCATTAGTACAGAATCTGTTTTAAAATTAAATTATGACAGAATTATAGCAATTGTCTAACTAATACTTTTGTCTTTTAAGTTGTTATGTTTGTAGTAGAAACTCGCACGCTGTCGAAACTCAATATTCGATAAGGGGTGTGTAGCGGAATGGAATTTACTCTAACTCGCGAAAAACAAATGATTAAAGAAATGGTACGTGACTTTGCTGAAAAGGAAATCGCACCGAAAGCTGTATATTATGACAAAACTGCAGAGTTTCCATATGAAACATTTCAAAAAATGGGCGAACTAGGATTACTAGGCATCCCATTCCCAGAAGAGTATGGAGGTTCAGGTGGCGATACGGTATCGTATGCGTTAGCAGTTGAAGAAATTGGTCGCGCTTGTGGTGGCACCGGTTTAAGCTATGCTGCAACAATTTCATTAGGTGCTTCTCCAATTTATTATTTCGGTACAGAAGAACAAAAACAAAAGTATTTAGTTCCAATGGCGTCAGGAAAAACATTAGGTGCCTTCGGATTAACGGAGCCGAATGCTGGATCAGATGCAGGTGGTACTCAAACGAAAGCGGTACTAGATGGCGATGAGTATGTAATCAGTGGTGAGAAGTGTTGGATTACAAACGCAGAGTATGCAAATACCATTATTGTAACCGCTGTCAACGGTGTTGAAGAGAATGGTAGAAAACGCATTTCAGCATTTATCGTACCTACTACTAGTGAAGGATTAACGATTTCTAGTCCTTACGATAAAATGGGCGTTCGCGCTTCTAATACTTGTGAAATCGTACTTGATGGTGTTCGTGTACCGAAAGAAAATATTCTTGGTGATGTAAATAAAGGTTTTAAACAATTTTTATATACACTTGATGGAGGACGTATTTCAATCGCAGCATTGGCAGTTGGTATTGCGCAATCAGCCTTTGAACGTGCATTGCAATATGCGAAAGAACGTCAACAATTTGGAAAGTCAATCTCTAATTTCCAAGCGATTCAATTTAAATTAGCTGATATGGCGACTGAAGTAGAGCTAGCACGCAATTTAGTACATAAAGCAGCTTGGTTAAAAGATAACGATAAACCTTTCGGTAAAGAAGCGGCAATGGCAAAACTATTTGCATCGGAAGCGGCAAGCCGTATTGCGAATCAAGCAGTACAGATTCATGGTGGATATGGCTATATGCGTGAATATGAAGTTGAACGACATATTCGTGATGCGAAACTATTAGAAATTGGTGAAGGAACTTCTGAAATTCAACGTCTCGTAATTGCTAGACATTTAGGATGTAGATAAAAGGGAGGAATCACTATGTTTCAAAAAATATTAATTGCAAATCGCGGAGAAATCGCAGTTCGTATTATGAAAACTTGTCAAAAACTTGGCATTCGCACTGTTGCTATTTATTCTGAAGCAGATGAAAATGCTCTTCATGTGAAAATGGCAAATGAAGCCTACTTAGTAGGTGGACCGCGTGTTCAAGAAAGCTATTTAAACCTTGAAAAAATTATTGAAATAGCTAAGAAGACAAATGCAGAAGCAATTCATCCGGGTTATGGTTTATTATCAGAGAATCCGTCTTTTCCGGTTCGCTGCAAAGAAGAAGAAATCGTATTTATCGGTCCTTCAGAAGAAATCATTACGAAGATGGGAAGTAAAATCGAATCACGTATCGCAATGCAAGCAGCAGATGTCCCAGTAGTCCCAGGTATTACTACAAATATTGAAACTGCTGAAGAAGCAATTGAAATTGCAAAACAAATTGGTTATCCATTAATGCTTAAGGCATCCGCAGGCGGCGGAGGCATTGGTATGCAGTTGATGGAAACTGAGCAAACGCTCACCAAAGCGTTTGAAAGTAATAAAACAAGAGCGCAAAACTTCTTCGGTAACGGAGAAATGTATTTAGAGCGATATATAGCAGACGCGCATCATATTGAAATTCAGCTTTTAGCAGATACACATGGTAACACAGTGTATTTATGGGAGCGTGAATGTTCGGTACAGCGCCGAAATCAAAAAGTAATCGAAGAAGCACCTTCACCATTTTTAGATGAAGGTACACGAAAGGCGATGGGAGAAGTTGCTGTACAAGCTGCCAAAGCACTTGGCTATACAAATGCAGGTACAGTTGAGTTTCTTGTAGATGATCAGAAGAACTTCTATTTCTTAGAGATGAATACGAGATTACAAGTAGAGCATCCAGTGACAGAAGAAATTACGGGATTAGACCTTGTAGAACAACAACTTCTGATTGCAAGTGGAGAGAAACTATCATTTACTCAGGATGATGTAAAACGTAGTGGTCATGCCATTGAAGCTCGTATTTATGCAGAGGATCCGAAAACATTCTTCCCGTCACCTGGGAAAATTACAGATTTAACACTACCGTCAAATGTACGGATCGATCACTTTTTAGAAAATCATGTAACGATTACACCTTTCTATGATCCAATGATTGCGAAAGTCATTGCACATGGCGAGACTCGTGAAGAAGCAATTTCAAAATTACATGATGCTCTAGAGGAATTAAAAGTAGAAGGTATTAAAACGAACACACCAATGCTACTGCAAGTTTTGGAAGACGAAGTGTTCAAAGAGGGTATTTATACAACAGGCTTTGTAACGAAACAACTCGTTAAAAAATAAGATTTAACAATATTAAGGGGGAAAAAATGATGACGAAAGTATACGCATCGATGGCAGGAAACGTTTGGAAGATTGTTGTAGGAGTAGGAGATACAGTAGAGGAAGAGCAGGATGTCGTCATTTTGGAATCTATGAAAATGGAAATTCCAATCATTTCAGAAGAAGCTGGCACAGTTATGAAAATTAATGTGCAAGAAGGCGATTTTGTAAATGAAGGAGATGTATTATTAGAAATTGAATAGGGAGATATAGGGGGAAGCGAATTGAAACTACCTAATTTTGCTGTCATTAAAGAAGTCGGGCCACGTGATGGCTTACAAAATGAAAAAAAGATTGTTGGCACAAAAGATAAAGTAAAATGGATTCAACTACTTACAGAAGCAGGATTGTCGTATGTTGAAGTTTCCTCATTCGTTCACCCAAAATGGGTCCCTGCATTAGCGGATGCAAATGATGTATTTTCTGAGCTGAAAAGGGATCCAAATGTTACATATGCTGCGCTTGTTCCGAATCAAAATGGTTTGGAACGAGCTTTTTTGCAAAATGTAGATGAGGTGAATGTTTTTTTATCAGCAAGTGAATCTCATAATAAAAGTAATATTAATAAATCGATTAAAGAAGCATTAGTTGTAATTGAAGATATAACAAAACAGGCATTATTCGAAGGGAAAAAGGTAAGAGGCTATGTTTCTACTGTATTTGGATGTCCTTATGAAGGGGATATAAGTGTCGCAGCAGTTGACGAATTATGTAATCAACTATTTTCATACGGCATTTATGAAGTTTCTCTTGGGGATACAATCGGTGTAGCGAATCCATTACAAGTAGAACAAGTATTAGAACACCTATTAAAGAAGTATGATGCTTCGCAGTTTGCCATGCATTTTCATAATACGTATGGAATGGCTCTAGCGAATGTAGTTAAATCATTAGAATACGGTATTACAACGTTTGATAGTTCTTGTGGTGGACTCGGGGGCTGCCCTTATGCACCAGGAGCATCAGGTAATGTTGCTACTGATGACCTAGTACATATGCTCCATAAATTAGGAGTCCAAACGAATATAGACGAAGAAAAGTTATTGAGAGCTAGTCAATTTATTCAAAGTAAGTTAAATATCCAATTACCGAGTCATGTGTATAGAGCGCTTCAACATAAAACGATAAGTAGGTGAGTAGATGCTACAATTACAAAACATTTCCGTTGATTACGTAACACCTCACGTAGTAAAGGTTTCGTTAAATCGTGCAAGACAAGCAAACTCATTATCTTTGGCATTATTAGATGAATTACAAACGATATTAACTCAAATAAGTGAAGATTCAAACGCGCGTGTAGTTATTTTGACTGGTGCTGGTGAAAAAGCATTTTGTGCTGGTGCAGATTTAAAAGAGCGTGCCGATATGAATGAAGAACAAGTTCGCCATGCTGTTAGTATGATTCGTACTACTATGGAGATGGTTGAACAATTACCACAGCCAGTTATTGCGGCTATAAATGGAATCGCACTTGGTGGTGGCACGGAATTAAGTTTAGCTTGTGATTTTAGAATTGCTGCTGAATGTGCAAGTCTTGGTCTTACTGAAACGACACTTGCAATTATACCAGGAGCAGGTGGTACACAGCGCTTACCGAGATTAATTGGTGTTGGTAGAGCGAAAGAATTAATTTATACAGGTAGACGTATTTCAGCGCAAGAAGCAAAAGAATATGGTTTAGTAGAATTTGTTGTACCAGCTAATTTACTTGAAGAGAAAGCGATTGAAATAGCAGAGAAAATTGCTAGTAATGGACCTATTGCTGTTCGATTAGCAAAAGAGGCAATTTCAAATGGTATTCAAGTTGATTTACATACCGGATTACAAATGGAAAAACAAGCGTATGAAGGTGTAATCCATACGAAAGATCGCATAGAAGGATTACAGGCATTCAAAGAAAAACGCAAACCGATGTATAAGGGGGAGTAAATATGTTAGACCAAAAACAACAATCTAATTCATTTGAAGAACGAGTTGAAACAATTAAACAAGGCGGGGCACCGAAATATCATGAGCAAAATAAAGCAAAAGGAAAATTATTTGTTCGAGATCGTTTAGCGCTTCTATTTGATAATGGGGAATATTTAGAAGATGCATTATTTGCTAACTGTGAACAAACAGGCTTACCTGCGGACGGCGTTGTAACGGCAACGGGTAAAATACATGGTCGTACTGCGTGTGTAATGGCCAATGATTCTACTGTAAAGGCTGGATCATGGGGATCACGCACAGTTGAAAAGATTTTACGTATTCAAGAAACAGCTGAAAAACTACGTGTTCCATTATTTTATTTAGTTGACTCTGCTGGAGCGCGTATTACAGATCAAGTAGAAATGTTCCCTGGGCGCCGCGGTGCAGGAAGAATCTTCTATAATCAAGTGAAATTATCAGGTAAAGTTCCTCAAGTATGCTTATTATTTGGACCTTCTGCAGCTGGTGGTGCCTATATTCCAGCCTTTTGCGACGTTGTAATGATGGTAGAAGGAAATGCATCTATGTATTTAGGATCTCCTCGTATGGCTGAGATGGTTATCGGTGAGAAGGTAACTTTAGAAGAGATGGGCGGAGCTCGTATGCATTGCTCTGTATCAGGATGCGGAGATGTTTTATGTAACACAGAAGAAGATGCGATTACACAAGCAAGACAATACATTTCATATTTTCCAAACAACTACTTAGAAAAGACTCCATTGGTTACACCTCAAGAACCGAAACAATTCGATAAAACGTTAGAACAAATCATTCCAGAAAATCAAAATGCTCCTTTCAATATGAAAGATCTCATTAATAGAGTTATTGATGAAGGTTCATTCTATGAAGTGAAAAAATTATTTGCTCAAGAGCTAATTACAGGCTTAGCACGTATTGATGGTAAGCCAGTTGGTATTATTGCAAATCAGCCGCGTATGAAGGGCGGCGTATTATTCCACGATTCAGCTGATAAAGCTGCTAAGTTTATTAATTTATGCGATGCATATCATATTCCATTATTATTCCTTGCGGATGTACCAGGATTTATGATTGGTACAAAAGTAGAGCGTGCCGGTATTATTCGCCACGGTGCAAAAATGATTTCTGCAATGAGTGAAGCAACTGTACCGAAGATTTCTATCGTTGTTCGTAAAGCATATGGCGCTGGTTTATATGCGATGGCAGGTCCAGCATTTGAACCAGATTGCTGTCTGGCATTACCGACAGCCTCTATTGCGGTAATGGGTCCAGAAGCTGCGGTTAATGCTGTATATGCAAATAAAATTGCAGCTTTACCAGAAGAAGAGCGTGCTAGCTTCATTGCTGAAAAACGTGAAGAGTATAAGAAAGATATTGATATTTATCATTTAGCATCAGAGATGGTGATTGATGGTATTGTTCATCCAAACAATTTACGTGAAGAGTTAAAAGGACGTTTCGAAATGTATATGAGTAAATATCAAGTATTCACAGATCGTAAACATCCTGTATATCCAGTTTAAAAGCCCTATTTAGGGCTTTCTTGCTCAAAAAGTTAAGGAGGGGAAAACATTGAAACAAGCAGTTTGGTTTCCAACAGAAGAGTACAAGGAAAAAACACGTTTATATGGTTGGATGAAATCATTGGGATATGAAGACTATGAAACTTTTTATAATAAATCTATTGAGGAAACAGCTTGGTTTTGGGGAGAGGCAGAAAAAGCAGTAGGCTATCAATGGATGAAACCTTATACAGAAGTGTTAGACTTAGAAAATGGTACACCGTTTGCACAGTGGTATAATGGCGGAACATGTAACGTTGTAGAATCAGCTTTATCTCGCTGGCTTGCGGATGAAGAGACGAGAATACAGCCAGCACTTCAGTACGAAGGGGAAAATGGAACTTCAAAATCATTTACATATGAAGAGCTTGACAACTGGGTAAGCCGTGTTGCAAATGGTTTGAAACACGCGGGTATTGAGAAAGGTGATCGTGTAACAATTTATATGCCGATGATTCCAGAAACAGTTGTTGCGATGCTAGCTGTAATGAAAATCGGAGCAATTATTTCACCAATATTCTCAGGCTTTGCGTCTGATGCAGTCATGACACGTGTGCAAGCGGCAGGTTCAAAAATGATTATTACCGCAGATGGATTTTCACGCCGCGGTAAAATTGTTTCTTTAAAAGATGAAGTAGATAAAGCTTGTGAACATTGCCCAACTGTTGAAAAAGTTGTTATCGTTCGTCATGCAGGAAATGATTTTACACCACATAACTATGATTTTTCGTGGAGTACGCTAGAAAAAGAAAAACCATTCATACATGCCGAGGAAATGCAAAGTGATGATCCATTAATGCTCATTTATACATCAGGAACGACTGGTAAGCCGAAAGGAACAGTACACACGCATGCAGGATTTCCTTTGAAAGCAGCTTTTGATGCAGGATTTGGAATGAATATTAAACAAGGTGATCGTGTATTATGGGTAACTGATATGGGCTGGATGATGGGGCCGTTTCTATTATTCGGTTCACTCATTAATGGAGCAACGATGGTTATGTACGAAGGTGTTCCAGACTTCCCAGAAGCAGACCGGTTATGGGAGACAGTTGATAAATATGAGATTACTCATTTAGGTATTTCGCCAACGTTAATCCGAGCATTAATGGCAAAAGGTGATGAGTATGTCAATAAACATTCTTTAAAGAGTTTGGAAGTATTCGCATCAACAGGAGAACCTTGGAATCCTGATCCATGGATGTGGTTATTTGAAACAGTTGGAAAAGGAAATGTCCCAATCTGTAACTACTCAGGTGGAACTGAAATCTCTGGTGGGATTTTCGGTAATGTTCTTATTAAGCCAATAGCACCGATTAGTTTTAACGCATCTTTACCAGGAATGGCAGCTGTCGTACTGGATGATCAAGGTAAACCAATTCGAGATGAAGTCGGAGAATTATGCTTAGAGAAACCTTGGGTAGGTATGACGAAAAGCTTCTGGGAAGATGATGAACGTTACGTAAACACATATTGGTCGCGTTTTGAAAATAAATGGGTCCACGGTGACTGGGTCATTTACGATGGTGAACAATATATCATCACAGGGCGTTCAGACGATACGTTAAATATTGCAGGTAAACGTATTGGACCCGCTGAATATGAATCTATTCTTGTGAAACATAACGATGTAATCGAAGCTGCTGCAATTGGTGTACCTGACGAAGTAAAAGGTGAAGTTTGTCATTGTTTTGTAGTGTTAAGAGACCATGTAACATTCACAGGGGGATTAAAAAAAGAATTAATGAGTTTAGTAAACTCTCATATTGGAAAAGCGTTGTGTCCTAAAGACATCCACGTTGTAGAAGATTTACCGAAAACACGTAATTCTAAAGTAATGCGCCGTGTTATTAAAGCAGCTTACTTAGGAAAAGAATTAGGTGATTTATCATCGCTTGTAAATCCTGAAGTAGTTCCGTTTATTCAGGGGTTACAGTCTAGTAAATTATAAAATTAGAAAGGATCTCTATATAAATAGAGCTCCTTTTTTATGTTTATAAAAAGAGAAGAAGTGAAGTTGATGAAGAAGAAAAATTCTACTATTAGTGTTAAGTATGTTTTTTAGTTTTAATCAAAATACGATATTATGGAATGTCTATTCAATGGAGAAATACTAATTTACAACAACAAGGTGATGACAAAGCGTGACTGCTTATATGTCTGTTTAAACCTTTACGTGTTAATATATAAAAAGCTGACTATAAGCAGTCAGCTTTTTATATATTACATTCTAGTATTTATCTCGCTATTTGCCGGGCAGTAATGCCCCCACCTAAAAATTCAGCGAAAGCAAGGAAGTAGGTGAGGGATCAACTTTCCGGAAATGCCCGATTGGTTCCAAAAGACATATTCTTTCCTTTACGTTGACATTGAAAATATTACCAATTTTTTCTTTTACAATGGCAACAAATAAAGAAACATTTACAACGACACTTATTTCGTTTAGAACTCCAATCATCATCACGATGACACTTTTCTTTAGATTTCCACCAATCATCATTACAATGTTTTTCCTGAGAACTCCAATCGTCATCACAATGACACTTTTCTTTAGATTTCCACCAATCATCATTACAATGCTTTTTCTGAGAACTCCAATTATCATCACAATGATGCTTTTCTTTAGATTTCCACCAATCATCACAACAATGCTTTTTCTGAGAACTCCAGCAATCATTTTTCCAGGACATTTATTTCTACCTCCTTTCAATAGTGTTCATATTATTCTATGTTTTAATAAAAAAATGGCTTGTTTATTAACCTACTATTTTATCTTTATATGATAGAGTGTCTTCTACTCGATATAGAATTCATACAAACTATGCTAATTTTTAAGAGAAAGTGGAGAGAACTACTACTAGTTATGGTATTTTTCAATAAACACTTGTTGAAGAAAATGTTCTGATTACAAATAATATCTTATTTTCGAGTACGTTTTTTAAATGTATATTTCACAATGAAAAATGGGAAATCCACAAATAAAGTCTATGTATATGTGAGTTAATGGGAAAATCTAGTGTGTTTTTAAGGGGCGTCTTATTTAAAAGAAAAAAGGTTTGTTTTAGAAAGTGGTGTCTAAACATTAAATGGAGTAGGACTAAATTCACGGCCGCTCATTAAACAAGCTTTTAATTAGGAGAAGTCTGTTTTTATAATGAATAATGAAAAGAAAGTTTGGTACAAATGTTTGTTTTTTTCTTTTTATGTGTTTGCCTCGTACCCTTTTAAGCTAGTGGACATACTTTACTAATAGAAAGGATTAGGGGGTGAGGTATTGGGTTCTCGATTTAATAATTGTAAAAAGAAGTGTACATGTAAACAAGATGATTGTTGGGAAGTATTCGAAGAGTGTAAAAAAGAACAGCATGAGAAATGTGATAATTCTTGTGTACAAGGAATTAGAGATGAACTTAAGAAATTAATTAATCGAACAGTTCAAATTAATACAGAGGGACGTACTTATGTAGGTACTGTTTCGTCTGTAAGTTGTGATGTAGTTAGGCTTGCGGCTATTCCTGGATCGGTTGGAGTAATTATTTCCATTTGCAAAATTGAAGCAATTTTCCCACCGGTTACAACGGTTACTGCTGACTTTGATTTTAATGGTATTGATGTAGCAAACAAAGCATAATTATGCTGCTTTTTTGTAAAGCCATTCACATGAATGGCTTTATTTTAATTTTATATAAAAGGAGAATATATTCTTTATATAGAAATAAGTTTGAGGTTATAAAGCATGATGTACGAAAGGAGCAAGGAAGTGATTAAACTAGAAAGCTTTAAGAAATCTGATTTTAAACAATTAATAAATTGGATTAATTCCGAAGAATTTCTAATACAATGGTCAGGAAATGCATTCACATTTCCTTTAGACGAACAGCAATTAGAGAAGTATATAGAAAGTGCAAATACACTCGCTTTCAAAGTGGTAGATGAAGAGACTTTAGACGTTATTGGACATATTTCGCTTGGGCAAATAGATAATATTAATAAGTCCGCTAGAATTGGAAAAGTATTAGTTGGTAATACGAAGATGAGAGGACGTTCTATAGGAAAACATATGATGAAAGCAGTACTTCATATTGCTTTTGACGAATTAAAACTACATAGAGTAACTCTTGGTGTGTATGATTTTAATACATCGGCCATTTCATGTTACGAAAAAATAGGGTTTGTAAAAGAAGGCTTATTAAGAGAGTCAAAAAGAGTAGGAGAAACGTATTGGAATTTATGGGAAATGAGTATGTTAGAATATGAATGGAAGAAGTAGTAACGATACTAATTTATAATTATATTATGTTAACAAAGGGGTTTGGTGGGTATAGTGGATAATAAAACAAAAATAATTTCAATTGCAGCTGTTTCGGGAGGAGGTAAAACTACAATTACAGAAAGATTAAAGCATAAGTTTAAAAACTCAAAAGCTCTATATTTTGATAGTTATACATTTGATAACTGTCCTGCTGATATTTGTAAATGGATTGATGATGGGGCGAATTACGACGAGTGGGTATTAACACCATTAATTCATGATATTGAGCAACTTATACAAAATAATACCTTAGACTATATTATTGTAGATTATCCTTTTGCATACTTAAATAGTGAGATGCGAAAATTCATTGATGTAACTATATTTATTGATACGCCTTTAGATATTGCGATGGCTAGAAGGATTTTGCGAGATTTTAAGGAAGGTACAATAGATGAAATACATAATGATTTGGAACATTACATGACATATGCGAGAAAAGCTTATTTAGAGGCAATTCATACTGTTAAGCCGAATTCAGATATCATATTGGATGGTTCTTTATCTGTAAGTGAAATAATTAATCACGCTGTAGAGGAACTTGGCCGAAGAGAAGTGATTGTCAATGGTTAAATGTATCACAGATGCTGTTAGGTGGATAATTGAAATAAGGGAGAGATAAATGTGTACACTTTATTTCAATATAATTGGCAAGTAAGAGATGATTGGTTTAAGAGGTGTGAACAACTTTCAGAGGAAGATTTACTTTGCAAACTGGTGGTATTTTAGAAACATTATTTCATATTGTAGATGTAGAGTATAGTTGGATTAGTGCTCTTCAAGGAGAAGAAGATAGAGAACCGCGATTTAAAGATATTCAAAAAGTGAAAGCGTTATCTGATTTATATAAACGAGAACTTGAAGTTTTTTTGCAGTCATGGTCATCTAGCCTAGAATGCTAGCACACTTAAAATAAGACGTATAAAAAGTTAATCATTGTGTGCTTTGATTATATAATGTCGGCGAAATAAATAGTGTGAAGGACAGCTATCTTAAAAAGTGTTTCATGTAACGTTCATATACTTTAATTTTTTATAATTAATTAAATTTGAATTTTGTTTGTTGTTAAGAAAAGGTGAGAAGAAAATAAAAAAAGAGGGCTAATGCCCTCTTTTTCTTTTAATTTGGTAATTAATCACAGATTGGTATCCCAAGCACTCTTAGAGCTAATGCTACTTGAAGGGAAATCTCTAATCTAGCAATTTCAATACCAGCTACTGAAAGAACTAAAAAAGGTTGTCCGTTTACAAATACAACGCAACTATCCATAGTTAAGCCTCCTTTCTAGTAATCTACTATAGTATATGAATAGAACTTTAATATGTAATAGTTCAATTGTTGGATTTAATAGAATTAATAGATTAACCCATTTATACTAAACAAAAGAACACAACGAACGGAAACAGAGATGGATGTATGCCTCGAAAAACATAGGTTTTAAGACATGTAATGGGATATGAAATTCATCATATTGGTCAGCTATCTATATGGACGAGGGAGTTAAACTTGCAATCTGTTTCAGCAAGTTTGATTGGACGAAGATGATAGAATTAAAAACCGACTTGCATCTCAAACGCAAGTCGGTTTTTATATATAAGAAGATTTCTTAATTGAAATCCTCGGATTTTTTCTGACGTATATGTAAAAACATTAAGGTGGTAATGATTAAAAAAATCATTATAGTTTGTATAATTAAATTTTTAAACTGAAGTAATATTGTCCAGGATGTAATTGTGTCTTTAAAAGCTTGGAGTGCAGAGTACGAGGAAGGATCAAAACCATACTGTAGCAACTTTTTTGTTTCAATAAATGAAATGTTTTCTTCATCTGCATCTAATATTACTGAAATTAGTCTAGTATCTCCAAGTTTTGCTGTACTGACAAAACTATAATTACCGTTAGTTGAAAAACTAGTTTGTAAGCCATCAACACCTTGAAGTTTAATGTTTTCATTAAGGGAATATATCATTTTATTCGTATTGAAAACTTGGGAATCTTTGAAGGTAAATTGGTAAGAGGTTAGTTTCGTAATATTCAATACATCTGGAAAATCTTTTACTAATCGTGCTGCTAGTTTAGCTGCATCTATTGCTGTTGTAGTTGCTTGTTTATTTGTATCATTATTAATTCCAGTAGAGTTTAGAAATGGAGATGGTTGTAATAACTTTAGTTCTTTTGCTTTTTTATTCATTAATATTGTAAAGTTATCTTCATTTCCAGCAATGTGTTCTGCTAGAGCGAGTGCAGAACGATTATTCCCTGCCAGTAGCAATGCATGAAGTAAATCACGAACCGTTGTTTTATCATTCGATGTTACTTGTATAGGGCTTGTTTCTACTCGGAAAACTTCGTTACTTATTTGTACGAAGTCATCTAACTGTATTTTTCTATCATTTAGTTGCTCCAATACGATATATTCTGTCATTAATTTAGATAAAGCAGCTGATTGTATCGGAGTTTCTTCATTTTTTTTATAAACAATTTCACCTGAATTAGCATTTATTAAAATAGCTGATTTAGTTTGAATAATGGGACCATTTACATAAAGATAAAAATATAAAACGATAAGTGCAGTAATAAAAAAAGATAATAATAAAATAGCGAATTTCTTTAAGAATTGCATAAGCGATCCTCCTATTATGACATCAATACTAGTATTGTAAAAAGGAATGCTTAATTAGGAAGAAAGAAAAGGTAAAGAATTTCTAAAGAATTATAAAGGATTATTAAATTTTGGGTGTTAATGGAAAAAGTTCAATTTCTTATATGATAAGAAATTGAACTTTTTATTTATAATATTAACATTTGTATGGGAGTAGTTTTACAGTGAATGTTGTTTTTTCATCATCACTATATACTTCAATTGTTCCTTTATGCAATTCGACTATACTTTTTGCAATAGCTAATCCAAGTCCAGATCCACCAGTGTTTGTAGAGCGAGATTTCTCAACGCGATAAAAACGTTCAAAAATATGAGGTAAATCCGTACTAGGAATAGGTTGTCCGTAATTTGTTATATCAATTGTAATCATATTATTGCTTTCATAAGCAGTAAGGTCAATATAGCGACCTTCGCTTCCATAAGCGATAGCGTTTATAATAAGATTTTCAAACACACGCACTAATTTTTCACCATCAGCTAATACCATGAGCTTTTGAGATGGGAAAGAAGGTCGACATTCTATATTTGCTTCTTGAAATTGTATACGGAATTGAACAGTTAATTGCCCAAGTAACTCTACTATGTCAATAGGGACAGAATACAAGCTTAACTCTTTATTTTGAACACGTGTATATTCGAACAAGTCATTCATTAATGCATTAAGACGAGTTACTTTATCGTAAATGACTTGAATATAGTATCGCAATTCTACTTCATCTCTATAATTATCATGATGGATTAAATTTACGTATCCAACTATAGAAGTAAGGGGAGTGCGTAAGTCATGTGATACATTTGTAATAAGTTCACTTTTTGCTTGTTCCGCTTGTCTTTCTTCATCAATGGAGACTTTTAATTGTTCAACAATTTCATTGACCCCGATTGCTAATTCTTCTAGATAATTATGATTTACAATAGAAACTTTATGATTGAAGTTTCCATTTGCAATATAACGAATTTCTTCTATCATTTTTTTAATACAAGTTTCATAATAAAGTTTTTTCTCGTGACGATAAAAAATGTAAAGATAGGATGAAAAAATAGAAAATAAAAACAAATAAGATACAATCATCATCCATAACGATTCTTTAATCCCTTTATACTTTTCATAACCAAAAATTCGAATGAATTCTTTACCAAGTTCAGTTAGAGTAAGTGAACTCTCAATTACACTCGTAACGAGGCGATAAATAATTAACTCAGTAATAGGCGTGAGTGTGATAGCTAATAAGAGCCAAAAAATAAGTTTCCATTTAGGGATATCTTTTAATATATCAAATGCTTCATTTCTCAATTTTATAGCCAACTCCCCAAACAGTGTGAATAAATTTTTCTCCATTTATTACTGTTTCAAGTTTATCCCGTAAGTTGCTAATATGGACCATTACAGTCTTATTTGAACCGTAACCATCTTCATTCCAAACGCGTTCGAAAATTTCTTCTGAACTAAATACTCTTCCTGTATTACTTGCAAGTAAATATAAAATATCGAATTCAATAGAGGTTAGTTTAATATACTCTCCATTTACTTTAACAGTATGATTATGTTTGTGTATTTCAACAGAGCGAATACGAATAATACCATCTTCATTCTTTTGCGAAGTAGCGTTTTGGAAAGATGATCTTCGTAATAAAGCTTTCACTCTTGCTACTAATTCTAATGGATTGAATGGCTTGATCATATAATCATCGGCACCTGTCATAAGACCTAATATTTTATCCATATCTTCTGCTTTTGCACTAAGCATTAGAATTGGTACAGTATTATTTTCACGCACTTCCTGACAAACTTCTAATCCGTTTCGCTTTGGCATCATAATATCCAAAATCATAAGGTCAACTTCATATGTAGAAACCTTTTGCAATGCTTCATCGCCATCATAAGCTTTATAAATGTTATAGCCTTCATTTCGCAAATAAACAGCAAGTAATTCAACAATTTCTTTATCATCATCAATAATTAATATGTTTTTATTCATTGTGTAGTTCCTTTCCTTACAAATCATCAACATTACTATAATATCAAACATTTATGTACTTGTAGCGATGATTCTGTATAAAATTTCATGTAACGTATTAAAAAGGAGTAAAAAGATTAATAACGAATATAAAATAACGAGGATATTTAGATCCTACATTATAATGAAAGGTAGTTATAAGGGGGATTTTCTATGTTATGTAATGATATATATTCATTTACTCCAACTGGAAAAATAGAAAATGATATTAAAGCTTTTCTACTAAAATATAATAAAGAGTTTACATATAAACATTCAATTCGTGTAGCAAATGAGGCAAAAAAGATTGCAGAAAAGTTTCACGTAGATAAAGAAAAAGCAGCAATTGTAGGATATTTACATGATATTAGTGGCATTTTTCCGAACGAGGAGCGGATTGCAGTTGCTGAAGAATTTGGTATAGAAATAGAGGAAGCAGAAAGAAAGTTTCCTATGATTATTCATCAAAAACTATCGAGAGTAATCGCAAAAGAAATATTTAAAGTAGAAGATGAAGAGATTTTAAATGCAATTTGTTACCACACAACGTTGCGTAAACATGCAACGAAGATGGATTTAGTATTATTTGTTGCAGATAAAATAGAATGGGATCAAAAAGGGACACCACCATATTTAATAGAAATAAAAAAAGGATTGGAAAAATCTTTGGAAAAAGCAGCTTTTGTATATATTTCATATTTGTGGGAAAGGAAAGATACATTGAAAGTTATACATCCATGGCTAGAAGAAGCATACTGGGATTTAAAAGGAATTGTACAGTAGAAAGGACAAAGAAATGCAATTAAAAGAATATATGAATCAAACATTTCCAGGAGTTACATTAGTACCCTACTTATATTCTTAGTGGGAAAATCATTTACAATTTGATTTTGGAAAAGATAAATATCAAATTGTAGAAGGAACCGACAATTTAAATACGGAATACTTTTCTCAACTATATACATATAATAAATTCTTATTTGAAGACATATTTTCAAAAGAAGATGTAGTGTTTGTAGTGACAAATGTTTATAGATTTAAAAAGGAAAATATAAAAACTCCACAGAAAATAAATGTATACAATAAATATATTAAGAAAAGAGATTTAAGATTTCATATAAGATAAGAAACGTTACCGTTTTTATTTGAAGATGAAGAAGCAGATTTATATTGTACATATCATTTTTCTTTAAAATGCCTTGCGGAACATATTAAATATGAATCGCTTATACAAGTTGCTAATCATGAGGATTTCTTTGATTTATATCCTCGATTTGGACGAAAAAAAGAAATTTCTTATCCAGATGTATTTCTCATAAATGCAACGAAAGATATTGTCATGTTTATGTATGATGATAGAGGATGTGAAGTAATTGCGAAGAATAAAGAAAGAATACGAGATTTATATAAGAAATATAAAGAATGGATTCCAGATTATGAACGAAAAAGTATAGATAACTTATTTAAATGACAATAGGGGAAGTGAAGCGTGTAATGAAACGTATTGCAATTGTATCTGCATGGGAACCAGAACTGACGTATTTGCATCAACATTATCCAAGTGAACGTGTTGAAAAAAGAGCAGCTTGGGAATTTCATTTTCATACTATTAATGAGCTGGAAATTATATCAGTTGTTACTGGTGTCGGTAAAGTAAGCTGCGCTAGTTGTGTACAATTGTTAATTAGTGAGTTTCAGCCAGATGAGTTGTTTATGACAGGAGTATGCGGAAGTTTATCAAACAAGGTGAAAAACGGTCATATTGTAGTCGCACTAAACGCAATACAACATGATGTTACTGCTGCTGGTTCAGGGGAAGATGTTTTTAATTTATATAACGGTAGAACAGCACCTATTGAAACAACAAAATCACTTGTAAGAAGAATAAAAAAAATACGATCGTATGATCCGATACATTTCGGTACATTTTTATCAGGAGATCAACGTATTCGTAGTTCGGAAATGAGATATTTACTCCATACCGTATATGGAGCATTGGCAGTTGATCAAGAAGTAGCAGCTTTCGCCTATGTATGCCAAATAAATAAAAAACCATTTCTCTGTTTAAAAGCTGCTTCAGATCAAGCAAATGATAAAACGAAAGAAGAACAAAAAATCTTTAAAATGCTAGCATGTGAAAGAGCATGTGAGCATTTAATTGCTTTTTTACGTGTTTATGAGGTTAATGTAGTAAATAATAGATAGTTTGTTATAAAACAAATCAATAGTGAGTTATATGTAGGGAAATGTCCGCTCATTTCAAATTAAGAGCTGAAATTTATAATAGATGGAATATATTATATGGGTACACGTTGAGTTTAATATAAGCAGTTGGAGGGCAATTTTATATGATTCAATATAAAAGGTGTAGTGAAGTAAATATTGATTTAGTATATGAAGCTTTTAAAGATGGATTTTCAGATTACATTATTAAGATGGAGGTTTCAAAAGAGGATTTTATACAACGTTTTTTGGGACCAGAAGGTAATTTGCTAGAACATTCTTTTCTTGCTTTAGAAGAAGGCAAATCTGTTGGCGTAATACTAGGTGGTATAAAGGATTATGAAAGTATAAAGACTATGCGCTGCGGAACATTAGCGGTTCATCCTAATTACCGCGGTATTGGTGTGAGTCAAAAATTATTTGAACTGCATAAAGAAGAGGCGATTCAACATGGATGTAAGCAACTTTTTCTCGAAGTCATTGTAGGAAACGACCGAGCGATTCATTTTTATAATAAGTTGGGCTATGAAAAAGTGTACGATCTTTCTTATTATAATTTAAATGATTTGACTAAAATAATGAATAAAGATTGTAAAGATATTGAAGTAAAACAATTAGAATTTCCAACTTTTAAAGATGAAATTCAGAAATGGTTAAACTTCCATATAAATTGGCAAAATGATATTGATTATATTAAAAAAACAAATAATGTATTTTATGGTGTATATGTCGATAATGACTTAAAAGGCTCTCTATGCGTAAATGAACAAGGTAAAATTAGTTTTATTTTCGTAGACAAAGGTTATAGAAATATTGGTGTTGGGATGAAATTATTACAAGTAGCAAGAGAAGAATTAAATTTATCAAGTTTATCAATTGGGTTTCCTAACAATAATTTATTGGAGGGTTTTTTAAAGAAATGTGGATTTGAAAAGAATTCTTTAGCGCAATATGAAATGTATTTATTACTCTAAGAGCGGAAAGATTTATTCTTTTCGTTTTTTATTTAGCCGTTATGTTGGTAAATGCTCCGCAATTATAATTTGTAATGAGAGGGATTTTGTTTATCCTTAAGTTATTTTTTTAATTGTCAATTTTATGCTAATAATTTTCTTTGTATAATATTCTAATTTTATGTAGAATAGATACGATGGGAGGGGATGAAATGAATAATGGATTAAAGTTTAAGATTTTTGAATTGCATTGTCTCGTTCAAAAGACTTATTCTGATATTAAAATAGCATGTGATATTGCTATTTATCAAGAAAACACTTCTAAATATTTAATTTCATTAGGATTTTTAAATAAATCATATATGACTTATATAGAAGCAAAAAGATTCTATCGTGAAAATGAAGAACTTGTAAGTGTAGAATTTGATAATTTCTTTGATATGTATGATAAATTAGAAAATGAATTAAAACAAGTTATTTCAACTGAAGATAAAAATCCTTCATTGCTACATAGCAGACTTGATCAGTTTCAGCAGAAAGTTGAAAATATAAATGACCTAATAAAAGTATTGCAAAATGCTCGTTAATGAATGCTTTTTTCTTTTTTGTATAGAAATTATGTATTAAAAACATTTTAGGGATATTACATATTGAAGAGGTGGCTTTTGTAGATTACAAAAGTCATCTTTTTATGTTAGGAATAGATTGTATACATTTTAGCAGTTTCATATAAATAATAGAAATTTATACGAGGTAAATATCATGGGAAATAAAAAAGAAATAGCTATAGTTGCATTAACAACAGGATTCGTTTTAACAAGTGTAACACCATATGGAGTAGGTCATGCAGAGGAACCTGGTCAAATGCAAGTTGAAATTCAAGAGGATTCGTTCCGTACAGGTGATCTTACACAACCATCAAAAAAGGCGCCAGAGAATGTAGTGAAAGATGCACTTAAGGAAAATACAGAGCATGCTTTGTCTCCAAAACAAGTTAGTGCAGAAACAGGAGTAGATTACAAGGTTCTTCAAAAACGTGGTTCTTATGATGGAACTACACTTGTGCGCATGCAACAAATATATGAAGGAAAAGAAGTGTATGGCCACCAGTTGACTGCTCACGTAGATAAAAAAGGTATTATTAAAAGCATTTCAGGAGCTAGCGCACAAAATTTAACACAAGAAGATTTAAAGAAACCTATTAATTTATCAAAAGAAGAAGCGAAACAATATATTTATAAAAAGTACGGAAACGACATTAAATTTATTTCTGAACCAGAAGTTAAGGCGGTTATTTTTGTTGATGAAAATCATGGGCAGGCTAGCAATGCATATCAAGTTACATTTGCTGCTACAACACCAAATTATGTATCTGGAACTTATTTAGTGAATGCTCATAATGGCGATATGTTAAAAGATATGGTACAAGAATCAAGTTTGAAAATAAGTGAAGAGTATGTTGAATCCGTTAAGGAAAATAAAACTAGCAATTTCACATCATTAACTGGAACAGGAAAAGATGATTTAGGCGTAACTCGTACATTTGGTATTTCTAAACAGACCAGTGGGAATTATGCGCTTGCTGATTACACAAGAGGGCAAGGAATTGAGACATATGATGTAAATTATAGAGATATTACAAATGAAGAAAGTTATTATCCTGGCATACTAGCAACTAGCGCTTCAACAACATTTAATAATCCAAAGGCGGTAAGCGCTCATTTCTTAGCAACAAAGGTATATGATTTTTATAAAGAAAAATATAAGCGTAATAGTTTTGATAATAAAGGAAAAAAAGTAGTTTCAGTGGTACATGCATGGGATTCTGGAGGAACAAATGATCCTGAAAATTGGGAGAATGCATTTAGTACTAATATTAATAACATTAGTATGCTTTTATATGGAGATCCTATGGTAAAAGCGTTCGATATAGCCGGTCATGAATTTACACATGCAGTTACATCAAGTGAATCTAACCTTGAATTTTCAGGAGAATCTGGGGCAATTAACGAGGCATTATCGGATATTATGGGAACGGCTATAGAGAAATACATAAATAATGGGGAATTTAACTGGACAATAGGAGAACAAACTGGATCGATTTTTCGTAATATGAAAAATCCAACTGCAATTAATTTTTCAGAAGGACTACCGTATCCCGATGATTATAGTAAATATAATGATTTAAATGGAGAGGATTATGGAGGCGTTCATTTTAACTCAAGTATTATTAATAAAGTTGCGTATTTAATTGCACAAGGCGGTACTCATAACGGTGTAAATATAAATGGTATTGGTGAAGATAAAATGTTTGATATTTTCTATTATGCAAATACTGATGAATTGAACATGACTTCTAATTTCTCTGAATTGAAATTGGCATGCCTTAAAGTTGCAACTAATAAATATGGAACGAACTCAATTGAAGTTCAAGCAGTCCAAAATGCTTTTGATGCGGCAAAAATTCCAGGAACAGTGAAAGAAAACGAAAAAACAGCAGAAAATCAAGCTCCAGAGTTAACTGTGCCGTTTACCATTACACTACGTGTAGGTGATACGTTTGATCCAATGAGAAATGTAAAAGCTGTTGATAAAGAAGATGGTGATTTAACAAATAAAGTAAAGCATAAAGGCGATGTAGATACTTCAAAACCAGGTACATACATTGTGGAATACTTGGTTGTTGATTCCCAAGGGAGAACTACAACGGCTAGACAGACTGTAATTGTAGAGGGAAATGGAGAAATATTAGATTTAGAACCTAAATTAACAGTGCCTGTTGGAGCGACAATGCATGTAGGAGATTCATTCGATCCAATGATAAAAGTAAAAGCTATTGATAAAGAAGACGGCGATCTTACTTCTAAAGTAAAAGTTGATGGTGGAGTAGATACATCTAAAGTCGGTACTTACGTATTAACGTACACGGTTACAGATTCTAAAGGTCATGAGGCGAAACAAACTGTAACGGTTAAAGTTAGAGAAGAAGTTACAAATGAAAAACCAATACTAAAAGTACCTGCTACAACTTCAATTACTGAGGGTGATCAATTTGATCCGTTGGTAGGGGTATCAGCTACTGATAAAGAGGACGGTGACCTTACTTCTAAAGTAGCGTATGAAGGAACTATAGATACAACTAAAGCTGGTACTTATGAAATAATATATAGTGTCAAAGATTCCATGGGTAATGACGTAAATACAAAACAAAAAGTATTAGTGAAAGATAAAGAAACTAGCAAAGCTAATGGCCTTGCTAATAAGGCGAATAAGAGTAATATCTCAAACAACAGTAATAGCGATAAAAAAGAGTATACATATAAGGAGCTTCCAAAGACGGGTGTAAGTACAAATAACAGTGCAGCAATCGGCATATTGATGATTATTACAGGCACAGTACTCACTTTTGTTCGCAAATTTAGAAAGATACAAAAATAATAGTAGGGATTATTCGTTTGAAGAAAAGAGTTCATTATTCAGAAGAAATAAAGTAGAAAGTAAGTAAAACAAAATATGGATTTTTTACTTAATAAGATTTTAGTAGTTAAGCGGTGCATTTGGCTTCTATAAAAATTTGTAGTTGGATCATGTTCTGTCTACAAAACTACATTACATAAAAAACACGTTACTATTCTCATTAAAATAAAAGAATAGTAACGTGTTTTTTGGTTTGGAAAAAGCATAAATCCTATAGTTTATGAATCTGGGAGTGCTTCTAATCTGCCATTGATGAGTTACTGAAAACATTTTGTTTTAATGGAAGTTTCACTCTAAATGACAACATGAGATTTTCGATATTTACCAGGTGTTTCATTGGTGAATTTTTTGAAAATTTTAGTGAAATAACTTTGATCGCTAAAATTAAGCGAAGCGCATATGTCTGATAAGGGATAGGTGGTGAAAGTTAATAATTTCTTTGCTTCTTCGACTCGTTCACGTTGAATGTACTCAATTAATGAAATACCGACCTCTTTTTTAAATAATATAGATAAATAATCTGAATTCACATTTGCAAATTTAGCAAGTTGTTTAACAGATATTGGATTGTAAATATTTTTAAAAATATAGTTTTTGCAAATAGCAATAGTCTGTGAATGTTGCTGTGTTTTTTGCACCTTTACACGGTCTGCAAAGGTGCAAAAAGCATTTTTTAATAAATCCCAAACAGATTCTTTGTCTTTTAAATCTTCTGTTCTTTGAATATGTAAATCATAAATTTTGTAAGCAATCCCAGATGGAAGTCCCCCTTTTATCGCATATCTAGTAGCGAGCGTGATGGATGAAATACAAATGTTTTTATGACGTCTTAATTGATGGAATGAAGATAAAGATGAAAGAGTCTCTTGTTGGAATTCGTAATAATATTTGAGTACGGTTTCTTTATCCCCGTTTTCTATAGATCTAAGTAGTTGCTGCTCTATATATAAATTATGATAAATGGATTCGTCTTTTTGCATTGAAATATATACATCTTCGTTTAAGATTCTGCTATGACTTATATGAACTGAGTCACTGTTATTTGAAAAGGTGCTTACATCTGAATTTTTTTTATAGAGAATGTTATAAAACAATATTGCTATATTTACAAAGAAATTTTGATCTTTCACTGACAATGAAAAATAACGGTCTCTTGTTCTTTTATAATTCGGAATAAAATTAAGGTTACTATCCACTTTACTTGTAGAAAAATTTACATGTGCCATGGGCCCAATAATAATAGTACCGTTCACCATATAATCACTCTTTATGTGAATTAAAATGAAGTGCCCTAGATGTTCGTGAGTTCTGAAGATGGGAGAATTATATGTATCATTTCTTTGAAAAAGCATATGTAACTGTTCTATTTTTGATGTATACAACGAATGTGAATCATTTTTTGATTTAAATTTTAAAAGAATATTGTTGTTACAATCTAAAAAACAAACTGGAATTTCGAAAGATTGGAAAAACATATTGCAAATGTACTCTATCTCAACTAGACTGAGCTTTTTAGTCATATTCTTCCTCCTTACAGTTATGCGTGATAGTTGAATAATTATATATTCCTTTTTTCATAAGTAGAAACGGAAAATCTTTATCAATAAAAAATATAAATAAAAGTTATAAACTTCTAAGAATAATACCATAATTTAACATGAATAGCACATATTATTTGAATATACAGGTAATAGTTTTGGACAGTAGCGTAAAATATGAATCGTCACACTTATTTGTTGGTTATTACTTATATGTATCAAAAAAGGATTAAGATTGGATTTTAAATAGGGATAGGAAGGGAGAAATGAATGGATTGACAGTAAGTGATTAGTCGAAATTAGCAGTGAAAGCTATTATGTAACAATGTAATAAGTCTTGAAGTAGAGATATGAGGGTAATTCAGGGGAGAAAATTACATATATCATGCAGAGAGACAACGTAATAATAGAAGATAAGAAAAGTGAATAAGTGATTGTAAACAATGGATTGTTGGACGACTATGTTTTATGTTATTCGTTTAAATCTGATACTTGGCACACTATTGCTTGTAAGAAGGTAATAGTAATAAAGAGATTTTTAAAATGATACAAGTAGTAAAGGGGAAAAGAGAAATGAAAAAAATATTTAGTGTGCTTTTAGTGTTTTTCTTAACATTTTCTACATGGTCTAGTGTATTAGTAAAGGCAGATTCACCATCTAAAGGTACTTTAACGATTCATAAGTATGCACAAGAAAAAGATGGAGTGCAGGGACTAGAAGGTGACGGTTCTGCAAATCAAGAGGTGCCAAAAGATGCGAAACCATTAAAAGGTGTAACGTTTGAAGTGAAAAGGGTTGCTTCTTTTGAAAAAATTTCAAATGATGGGAAAATCGTAAAAGAAGATGTGAAACCTGTAATGGGAGCCACTCCAAATCAAGTAGTAACAGATGATAATGGACAAGCTGTATTAAAAGATCTTCCGCTAGGACGTTATGAAGTGAAAGAAGTAGCAGGACCTCCACATGTTAACCTAAATCCCAATACGTATACAGTGGATATTCCATTAACGAATAAAGAGGGTAAGGTGCTAAACTATGATGTTCATATGTATCCAAAAAATGAGATTAAACGTGGTGCAGTGGATTTAATAAAAACTGGTGTAAATGAAAAAGCATTAGCAGGTGCAGTATTCTCTTTATTTAAAAAAGATGGTACAGAAGTGAAAAAAGAGTTAGTAACAGATGCTAATGGTCATATTCGCGTGCAAGGATTGGAGTATGGAGAATACTATTTCCAAGAAACAAAAGCTCCGAAAGGCTATATAATAGATCCAACTAAACGTGAGTTTTTTGTTAAGAATTCCGGAACAATTAATGAAGATGGAACTATTACTTCTGGTACAGTAGTTAAATTAGAAGTGAAAAACTATGAAGAACCAACAATTGATAAAAAGATTAACGCAAAATTGGAAGCGCTACCAATTAATCCTCTAACTAATTATAATTATGATTATGATATTAAAACATTAATTCCTGAAGACATTAAGGAATACAAAAAATATGTGGTAACAGATACTTTGGCCAATCGTTTAGTGATTCAAGGAAAGCCAATCGTGAAAATTGATGGAGCAGAAGTAAATGCAAACGTTGTTGAGGTAGCTATAGAAGGTCAAAAAGTAACAGCTACAGTAATAGATTTCACAAAATTAGATGGTAAAAAAGAATTTCATTTGCAAATTAAATCCCAAGTAAAAGAAGGGGTACCATCTGGTTCGGAAATTTTAAATACAGCAAAAATTGATTTTACAAATAAAAATGATGTAATGGGAGAAAAGGAGTCTAAACCTGTAGTTGTTGTTCCAACAACTGGAATAATTGAGTTAACAAAAATTGATGGTGCTAATAAGAATAAATTAAAAGGTGCAGAGTTTGTACTTAAAGATCATAATGGAAAAATAGTTGTCGTAGCAGGAAAAGAAGTAACAGGTGTATCTGATGAGCATGGTGTTATTAAATGGTCTAACATTCCATATGGAGATTATCAAATTTTTGAAACGAAAGCACCGACATATACAAAAGAAGATGGTACAAAAGCTTCTTATCAATTATTAAAAGACCCTATTGATGTAAAGATTAGCGAAAATAATCAAACGGTTAAATTAACGATAGAAAATAATAAAAGTGGATGGATTCTTCCGGTAACGGGTGGTATAGGAACGACTCTTTTTACTGTAATAGGCCTTACTTTAATGCTTACAGCGGCACTTGTTTTCTTTAGAAAAAAATTTGCTAGAAATTAAGATTTTAGGAACATGTAACTATATGAAAAGGGGAGAAGCAAAATGCTTTCCTCTTTTCGATATTTAAGCATATACAGAGGTGGAAATATGAAACGAAATCTTGTTTTGGGGGGGATTTTTTTATTTGGATTAGGTATTTTTTTATATCCTACTATTAGTAATTGGTTGGCGACCCGTGCACATTATTCTGAGATTAGCTCTTACGATAAGAAGATTAAAGCGCTACAAAAGAAAGAAGTCGAACGTAGGGAAAAAGAAGCAGCCGAATATAATAAACAAGTTCAAACTTCCATGAAAACATTTACAGATCCATTTTCTGAAAAAAAAAGTAATCATCAAGCGTATGCTGATGCGTTAAATTTAGGAGATGTAATGGGGTATATTGAAATATCGAAAATTAATATAAAACTGCCAATCTATCAAGGGACCTCTGAGGAAGTATTGAGCCGCGGGATAGGTCATTTAGATTTTTCTTCGCTCCCGGTAGGTGGAGAAAATACCCACACTATTTTAACAGGGCATCGTGGTTTACCATCAGCAAAATTATTTACAGATTTAGATAAGTTGAGTGAAGGAGATCTTTTTTTTATTCATTCTTTAGACAAAGTTCTTGCTTATAAAGTAAATCAAATTAAAGTAGTGTCACCACATGAAACGGACGATCTACAAATTGTAGAAAATAAAGATTATACAACTTTAATTACGTGTACGCCTTATGGAGTAAACACCAATAGATTGCTAGTTCGAGGTGAGCGTGTGGAGTTAAACGAGAAAGAAAAACAAAAAGTGAGTACAGAGATATTTATATTTAATAAGTGGACTGTAATAGTTACAATCCTATTGTTATGTGTGCTTCTAGTCGTAATTTATAAGAAAAAGTTAACTCGATAGAATGTATTTATCCTGCATTAATGGGAAGTGGGACCGGAAATTCAAAGATAAGTAAAGACGGTATATAGGGGATGAAGTAAATCATCATTAATAAAAATTCATTTTATTCGACTATAGACAAAAACGGTAAAGGTGGGAACAAAGGAATTGAGGCTACGATTAAAGCTGGTAAGTATTCATTTTATTGTTTTGTTAATGTTAAGTGTAAGTTTTGTCGTATATGTACCAAAAGAAGCATATGGATCCACGACTACCTTAGAAGGTCTAGGAGATATATCGCGTTATAATGCTGTTATCTTTGGTAACCATAAAGCAATAGGTGGCGACATTGAAGGAGCAATTGCAGTTCAAGGTGATATGGATGCATCGGGGTATACGATTGTAGGTGCAGCAGCAGGAACATCTAATATAGTAGGTGAAAAATGGGTTGATGAGAGATATCCGTCCTTGTTATTGTCTGGAAAACTAAAAAAATCAAGAAAAGATTCTTTTATCATTCAAAACGGAATAGTCGTAATGACAAAAGAGAGTGATCCAGATCGCATCATACAACCTTCTTATGATCGTATCGTTTATAAAGAAAAACTAGAAATTGACGCGAAATTTAATGAATTTCGCAATATAGTGAACCAAGTTAGTAAAAATGCAGGTCAATATAAAACGAATGCCCCAATTCCAAATATGAGTCATGGAATCGGAAAAGATATAAACAATCCTAATATTTATGTTTCATCAGAATTGACAGAGAAAATCAATGTAGATATAAGAGATGTATTTTTGCCCAATGCTAAGGACAAAGATTTAATTGTAATGTATTCAGATGCAATAGAAGTTACATTTAAAAATGGGTCTATTCTATATGACACGAATAATATTGGAAAGGCTACAGATATAGTTCCTACATCACAACCATATTCGCCTAATTCTCCGTTTACTGAGCTATATGGGAAAATGATTTGGGTTTTTCCAAATGCGAAAAAAATTACAACAGAGGGATATGGTGTCGTTGGGAGTGTGTTTGCTCCCAATGCTGTATTAGAAACAAAAGGCGGTTCGATTAATGGACAAGCATTTGTCGGTGCGGTACAACAAACTGGTGGATTTGAATTTCACAATTTCAAATTTAACTGGCAACATTGGAACAAGCCTAGTATAGGAAAAGTGAAAATAAAAAAGGTTGATAGTAATAATGATAATAAAAAATTGGTGGGAGCAAAGTTTCATATAGAAGATTTAAAAGGAAAAATAGTTGGAGAACTAATAACAAATGAAGAAGGAGAAGTAATATCAAAAGACTTACCAATAGGAAACTATACCTTAGTGGAAATAGAGGCACCTAAAGGCTATGAATTAGTAAAAGATAAAATAACTGTAAAAATAGAAAAAGATACAGTAGCAGAAATTAAAATAGGAAATAAGAAATTGCCCGATCCAATGGGGAAAATGAAGTTAGTGAAAGTAGATACGGGAGATAAAAATAAAAAGCTAGCAGGGGCAAAGTTTCATATAGAAGATTCAAATAAAAAAGTAGTTGGGGAGTTAGTAACAGATGAAAAAGGAGAAGTAATATCAAAAGACTTACCAATAGGAAACTATACCCTAGTGGAAATAGAGGCACCTAAAGGCTATGAATTAGTAAAAGATAAAATAGCTGTAAAAATAGGAAAAGATACAGTAGTAGAAATTAAAATAGAAAATAAGAAATTGCCAGATCCGACTGGGCAATTTGAAATTGAAAAAGTTGATGATAAGGATAGTGAATTAAAGCTAAAAGGCGCTGTATTTCAAGTGTTAGATAAAGAAGGGAAAGAAGTTAGTAGATTAATAACGGATGAAAAAGGAAAGGTAATTTCCAACCAATTAGCAATTGGAAAGTATACGATTAAAGAAATAAAAGCACCGAACGGATACATGTTACTTAGGGATCCAATAGAAATAGAAATTACAGAAGCAGTAAAGACACAAAAAATAACAGTGAAAAATGTGAAGAATAATTGGGTAATTCCTAATACTGGTGGGAGCGGAACAACAATTTTTTACGTAATTGGTATTATGCTAATGTTTGGTGTGCTATATTTCTGTAAGAAAAATCGTATATTATGAACTAATTTTATAGAGTTAGACAGATCGTTGCGTTAGAGAGTTTTAGGGCATGAGTTCGGTATTGTACTGGACTCATGGTACTACATTTGTTGAAGGAGGAAGGATAATAGTAAACATAGAATATATTAATGAATTAAAATGTTTAAGAGGTGAACATGGTGGCAATAAAACAAGACGAAATTAAAGTAGTTGTCGGAGCTGGAGTGTTTAATAATAATCCAGGCTGGATTCAAACGCAAGAAGATGAACTTAACTTACTAGATAAAGCTACGTGGGAAGAAAGATTTGAATACAACTCTATTTCAGCTATTTTAGCTGAGCATGTATGGGAACACCTTACTTTTGAAGAAGGTGTAAGAGCAGCTGAAATCTGTTATGAATTTTTAAAACCATCTGGTCATATTCGGTGCGGAGTCCCTGATGCATTCTTTCAGGATGAGGTATATCAAAATATAGTTCAAATAGGGAGACCCGGTCCAAAAGATCATCCAGCAGCAAGTCATAAAATCGTTCATAATTATAAAACATTAACGAAAATGTTTGAAACTGCTGGATTCGAGGTAGTTTTACTTGAATATTGTGATGAAAGTGGTCGGTTTTATTACAATGAATGGGATGCAAACGACGGTGTTATTTTCCGTTCGAAAAGGTATGATTCTAGAAATAAAGGCGATAAACTTGGTTTTCCATCGCTAATTGTCGATGCGATTAAGCGCTAATCATTCAACAAAAAAAGGAGTTAATCCTATGATTTCATAAGTCGCAAATGCGGCTTTTTTATTTGTACGTAAATCTATATTTAATTTTCAATACTATATAACTCGATTTAGAAAATATTTAAGTTTTTCTCAGCGTCATTCACTTTAAATTAACACTTCGTTGACATAAATATTTATTTTATATTTATATTCGTGTAAAATGAAATGGGAACATATATTCTGTATAAGGGGGCAATCAAAATGATAGCTGAAATTGGGAAACTAACTGATGGATATATTGTAAAATTTGAACGCGAATTTCCATATACGGTAGAGGAAGTTTGGTCTGTATTAACAGAAAACAGTAAGCTGAAAAAATGGATGTCCAATTTACAGATTGAAAGCCTTAAAACTGGTGGAATAATAAAGTTCGACATGATGGACGGTTCATTCATAAACATTGATATTTTAGAATGTCAACTAAACTCAGTACTTGAATTTACTTGGGATAAAGACCGTGTCCGATTTGAAATACATAAAGAGGAAAATGGTACTCTTTTACTTCTTAAAGAGTACATTCATGAATTAACAGATCATACACCGAGAGATATAGCTGGTTGGCATATTTGTTTAAATCTTTTTTCTTACGTTTTAAAAGGAGAAGAGAAAGAATTTTCTAAAGATGAATGGCAACAATGGTTTGAAATATACAAGGATAAGATTCATGAAGCGAGAGGATAATTGCATAATAGGTAATATTCATTATGTAATTATTATATTGTAAAAATGCTTTTGTGAATAAATAAGAATAGAGGTTAATATGAAAGTAAATCAATTAATTGCTAATAACATAAATAAATTAGATGCAACTATACCGTTTAATAAATCGTTTGGAATTGCTGGTTTATCTGGATCGGGTAAAACAACTTTTTGCCAAACAATTGGTGAAGAATCAAAAAAACGATTAGTTTCTTTATTGCCAAAGGCTGAATATCAATATTTATTTCCTAACATTATGGAAACAAATTTTAGTGCCATTAAGATGGAAGAAATACCTTTAGTACTTTTTCTAGGAAAATCATCGATTTCGTCTAATCCGCGTTCAACGATTGGTACTCATACTGGTGTTTTT
Source organism: Bacillus sp. SRB3LM (assembly GCF_015712745.1). Taxonomy (NCBI): domain Bacteria; kingdom Bacillati; phylum Bacillota; class Bacilli; order Caryophanales; family Bacillaceae; genus Bacillus; species Bacillus sp. SRB3LM. The sequence goes on along the minus strand of NZ_VWVQ01000067.1, from coordinate 91,087 downwards.
ACAGAGGTTCGGGAAAAACTTGCTGAGGTATTTAATCTTTCTCCAGAGGTCTTTTCATTTAATAATCAATTAGGCTGGTGTACTGGTTGTAAAGGCCGTGGTACTACAAAAAATGTTGAGTGTAAAAAATGTAAGGGAAAACGTTATAGTGAAGAAATTGAACAACATGAAATTGATTTGTTGGACAAGCCACATTCAATCTCAAATATTAATGATTTAAGTATTGAATCTATTCTTTCACTAGCAAAAGAGTTAAATATTAGTGAAGAAAAACAGCATATACTGCAAAATATTATTAATATGAACATTGGTTATTTAACATTAAATCGAATTATGGGTACGTTATCAGGTGGAGAGTTAACACGACTTTATTTGGCCGAATTCATGGCAGTAAGTGAAAATGCTGTAATTATTATTGATGAGATTTCAGTTGGACTTGATCATGAAACTTTATTACAAATTTTAGAAGAGATTAAACGATTAGGGTGTAAAAATCAAATTTGGCTTATTGATCATTCAGATACAGTACTAGATACAACTGATGAGCAATTGTTCTTTGGACCTGGTAGCGGAAAATATGGCGGGAAAATTGTGGAAGAATCACCAAGACCAAAGTCAATACTGTGGGATCGAAATAAAGAAATACCAACAGAATATTATACATTCTATGATTTATATTGCCGTAATATCCAAATGGCTGAGTTTCAAATTCCTAAAAACAGGCTTGTAACAGTTACAGGAGAATCAGGATGTGGGAAATCTACACTTGTCAACGAATGTCTAGCTACAGATTTTTTGAAACGATATCCAAAAGATAAATTAGTTATGGTAGGACAAGACCGAAATCAATCAATTACAAGTCGATCAACTGTAGCAACTTTCCTAGATATTAAAAAGAAACTGACAAAGTATAGTGAAGACATTGATGATATTTTTGAGCGCTCGATTGAGGATATTATTGATGAACTTCCAAATGAAGATATCGCTTATAAACGTTTGAGCCTACTAATTAAATTAGGGCTTGGCTATTTAACATTAGAGAGAAAAACACAAACATTATCGACAGGTGAGTTTCAATGTGTTCATTTAGTTTCGGAATTATTTGCAAACACTAGAAATCCACATACATTATTTATTTTTGATGAGCCTTCAAAAGGTTTATCACAAAATATTTTAAATCAATTTATCGATAGTATTAGAGGTATTCTGCAAGATGAATCAGTTTCGATCATTATGATTGAGCATAATCGTTACATGTTAGAAAGCTCTGATTATATAGTTGATTTTGGAAAAAGGCAGAATGAATCTATAGAGCATTTGGATGTTGTCAATCATGAGGATTACTATCGTCAAAAAAGTAATGTGAATAGCACAGAGAAAATACACATCTCTTCAATGCTTAAGCAGAAAAAAGGGGTTCACTATTTAGAAGAAAATCATATTAACTATTTTAAAAATGCCGAAAATATTTATAAGGGCGGTATTTTAAAAAGTTTATCATCAATGGCTAGGTTAATTTATGGTGAATATGAATCTGATACAATCGCACCTGTTATTGCTATTGATCTTGAAAGACATTTATATAGTCAATATAGTTTCTTATATGAGATTGGTGGATTAATTAATCATATTGTAGCTGCTCATCCAATTAATAAAGATACGAGAAGTTTTGATTTCTATTCACAGGACAATCATTGTCCATCTTGTTCTGGACGTCTTCAAATTGAAGTTTTTGATAAAGATATTGCCATTCAAGATAAAAGTGTTCCATTTTGGGATGGGCTATTCGATCCAGAAATCATGAAGGTATTAAAATTTTATCAGCATGAAAAAATAGAATTTCTATTCGAAGAAATAAAAAATGAGCTTGATCACGATTTGTCAAAGAGCTATAATGATATGTCAGAAGAAGAAAAGCATACGTTTTGGTACGGGTATTTTGAAAAATTATTTTATGATAAAAAAGGAAAGACACGCAGAACATGGGTAGGATTTAATACAATTATTGGTGGATATATTGTTATTTCAAAAGCACCTATTAAAGAAGAAATTAAAAGTTCAAAAAAAATGATGAAATGTCCAATTTGCGAGGGGACGGTTTTAAATCATCATAAACCACTTAAATTTGATAACGTAGATATTCGTGAAATAATTAATCAGCCTATTAATGAAGTAGTGAAAACAGTTGGTGATTTACCGACACTTGTTAAATTGAAGTCTATTGTTGGTGGCGATATGGCATTGACAGAAGATGTTTCTTTATTGCCAAGAAAAGCACAAGTTGCACTGAAGATGTTTGAATTAGAACAAGCAAGCTTTTCAAACTATGAAATGGTGTTACAAAATGTCTTACCATTCTGGGGTGAAATAAAAGGAAATATCGAATCCATTAGTGTTAATAATCAAGTAACTGTTTGTGATTTCCCTAATGTTTATGAAACGAGAGAAAACATTATAGATAAGTATTTCACAAATGGTAAATATAAAAAACTTACGTATGTATACGAAGCGTTTGGATACAAAAAAATAGTTACCCAAATTAATAAAATTAAAAAAAGTAATCCATGTCCATTTTGTAAAGGTAAGAAAGTGATAACCGAAGATAATCTACATGATGGTGTCTTTAAACTAACAATTCCATGTGTAACTTGTAATGCAAGTGGTATTAATGACGAAGGGTTAAAAGAAGTTGTCGAGGGCGTGGATGTACAAACGTGGTTAACTGGAAAAGTTAGTGATGTTGTGGATGAGAGCTTATTAACAGAAGCTGTTGGGCAAATACCAATTTTTAATCGTATTCGTGAGTTGGATAAACGAGATATGATGGCGGTTTATGAATGTCTTGAGAAAAATAACTAATGGTTATCAATTGCAGTAGTCATAAAAACAGGAATATAGGTTTTTAATTATATAAATATAACATGTTAAATTGTTATTTAAATCGTTAAAAATAGTTGACCCTCACATAATGTCATTGTTTATGATGAAGTTGAGCTTCAAAGTAGATGTAACTTATAGGAGGAAATCATGTTTAAAATAGGGGATTTTTCGAAACTATCTTCCATTAGTATACGTATGTTGAGACACTACGATAAAGTGGAATTATTACAACCAGTAAAAGTCGATGAGCAGAGTGGATATCGATTTTATTCAGCTGACCAATTAAAAAAGGTAAATCAAATTCAAACATTAAAAGCTATGGGGTTTAATATTGCTACCATCAAAGAAATAATAGAATGCGATAATATAGATAGCATAAAAGAGCAATTTTTAAATCGTAGTGCTCAAATTAAAGAAGACATGAATAACCTCCAAAAACAATTACGTCTCCTCGAAGACTCAATGAAAACGATGAGAGAGGATGTTGTTGAGATGAATTATCATGTTTCAATAAAAGAAATTCCAGAAAGAACTGTAGCTAGTGTTAGAAAGATTATTCCATCGTATAATTGCGAAGGTGATTTATGGAGTGTATTAATGCAAGAAATTCAAATGAAAAATATTAGTATTGCCCATCCGAGTTATAGTATTGCGGTTTTCCATGATCGTGAATACAAAGAAAATGATGTAGATATAGAAATACAGCTAAGTATTCTAGGTAAGCACGAAAATACAAAAGACGTTACATTTAAAAATATGGAATCGACTCATGTAGCTTCTATAACAGTTAATGGAAGTTATGAACAGATGACAGCTGTAAATGAGGCTGCGGCAAAATGGATTGAGACAGAGGGTTACAAATTAGCAGGCCCGATGTTTAATATTTATCATGTGAGCCCAGCGATGGAATCCGATCCTAATAAGTGGGTTACAGAAGTTTGTTATCCAATAAACAAATAAGTAATAAAAAAAGGCATGTTTTATGCCTTTTTTTATTTTATTAATATCTCAAAATATATAATTTTTCCTCTTTACAGTTTTCGTATCGGACTACATAAGGCAATAAAGACTTCAATTATTTTAGTAAAAGCAGCTAAAGCAAATATAAATACAGGATTGTAGGCTGAAATAATTCCACCTACTAATGCCCCCAATGGCATAGATAATCGTGTAAGTACACGAGAAAAACCTAAAACACGTCCTTGCAAATTGGATGGAACAGTTTCCTGCCGAATTGATGTAACAATCGTATTCCATGTGATATTACATGTCATCGCGATACCGAAAGCAATTCCGGGAGCAAGCCAATATGTACTCCATAAAGCAAATGTTAATCCAAGCGCTCCACAAAATAGGAGTAAAGGAATAAGTATACCACGTCGAAATTTCTTTTCTAAAGGAACGGCAATTAAGCTTCCTAAAAGCCCACCTATTCCTATTAAAGTATAATTATAACCACTTTGTGCGGAGGTAAGATTTAATGTTGATAATAAATAATACATAAGTACACCTAAAACAGCACTTGCTCCAAAGTTACCTACCATAGCTTGAAGTGACAAAGCTATATTTAACCGATCATTTTTGAGCCATTTAAATCCATCAAACAAATCATTTAGTACATTTTGCAATATTTTTTTATCAGTATTCTTTTTATTTAAGTTTTTCATAGAAGGTAATATAATCACAGCAATTAATGTAGCAATAAATGAAAGAGCATTAATCCAAAGTACTTGAAAGCCGCCAATAAAAGATATGAAAAGCCCAGCTATGATTGGACCAAACAAACTAGCCAATTGATTAACCATTTGATATAAAGAATTAGCCTTCGTTAATGATGCACCTGCGATGTGTGGAATGACTGTAACTGTTGTTACATCAAAAAGCATGGACATAACTGCTAAGATAAAAGTAATTACGTATAAATGCCAGACTTCTAATATATGTAATGCATGTAAAATTGGTACGAGACTTACTAAAATAATATTGGTAATATCCGCCATCCAAAGTAACTTTTTTCGATCATATCGATCAACTAGTACACCAACTAAAGGGCCAAATAAAACGATTGGCAATACGTTTACAGCAAATAAAGAACTCATAATTACAGCTGAACCAGTTAATTGATAGGCAATCCAAGGCAGTGCAAAAGTATATAGTAAATCCCCGATTCGTGAAATGAGTAAACCCAAAATAAAAATCTTGTATTCTTTTGAAAAAGTTGTCTTGACAGTTAATCTTTGTTCTTGTACAAATTTCACAATTGTATGACCTCCCTTTTTTATAGAGGAACTTGAAAATAATCCGTCCAATACGTATTAAATATAGAATTCTGTAAGAAGTTGTTGAATCCTACTTTATAATATTGATTTTATATAAAAGTGTAGGGAATAGAAATTAGGGCGGCTTTTATTGGATGAGGCGGAATGATTCGAGAACAAAAGGGGTTGCTGGATAAAGAGTTAATCTTATGACCTTTTCCGCAATTAGTGTTGTTAGCAGAACTAATAAAAGAGAATCCTATATTACTTCAGCGATGTTTAAATTATTAGCAACAAAAGCCACTGTAATAAGGGGCTTTTGTTGCTAATAATTTAATGATATGTGTACCCTCCATCTGGAAATAATACATTACCCGTAGTAAAACTATTTTGCATTAAATATAGAACAGTATGTGCAATTTCATTATTATGGCCAGGCCTTTTTACAAGAGAAAGAGATTTATAAGATTCATAAGCATTATCAAGAAATACCACCTAAAGTAGAATATAGCTTAACTGAACATGGAAAAACAGTCAGTACTGTTTTGGATAGTATGTGTAGTTGGGGAAGAGGGCATTTAGAATATATAGATAAAGATAAACCATAAAAATGTTATGTAAACTTATTGTAGTGTGAAGGGAAATATTGTTTTAATAATTTGTATTTTATAATATATAATTAAGGAGTGTCGTAGGTTATTATACATATTTAATTTATTTTTACAAAGGGGAAGTAATAAGATGAACGAATTAGAGTATAAAAGCTTCTATGATAAAGTAGGAAGATTAAATGGATGGGATTTTAGCAAAATAAAATGTGAAACTGTAGGAGATACATGGGACTTTTATAGTGAGGTAAAAGAAAGGTGTAAACCATCACATATTTTACTTGATGTTGGTACAGGCGGAGGAGAAAATGTACTTAACATAGCATCATCAGCTAAATTGTTGATTGGAATTGATAATTCTAACGGTATGATTGCAACGGCACATTCTAACTTGAAAAAATCAGGTGTACAAAATGTTGAGTTTCTTCAAATGGGTTCTGAAGCTTTAACATTTCCACATGCACATTTTGATATTGCTTCAAGTTGTCATGCCCCGTTTCTGGCATCTGAGTTAGCGAAAGTAATGAAAAAGGGTGCCTTTTTCTTAACACAACAAGTAAGTGAGAATGATAAATTAAACTTGAAAGAAGCATTTGGCAGAGGACAATGCTTAGGTGAACGAGATGGCACTTTAAAAGAAAAGTATATGGATAAACTTATTAGTGCAGGATTTGATCTCGTGCAAGTACGCGAATATGATGTTACTGATTATTACAGTACGCCTGAAGATCTTATTTTCTTATTAAAACATACACCTATTATTCCTAGATTTGGAGAAGAGGAAGAGGATTTTACTATTTTACAAAAGTTCATTGAAACAAATAGTTCTGAAAAAGGGATTCGTACGAATTCAAAAAGATTTATGATTATTGCTGTTAAATTATAATGTATTTTAGTGTAAAAGCTGCTTTTCATTTAAAGAAAAGCAACTTTTTGTGTGGAAAAGAATACAGGAAATACTTGAAAATAATAGAAATAAATAAAGTGTAAATTAAAAAATCAAAATATGGAGGATAAATGTTTTGAAACGTTACTATATTAGCAATGAAAAAATAAATGTACATATTACTGAATGGGGGAATAATGAGAAGCCCGTTATCTTTTGTTTACATGGATTAGGTAGTACGAGTTTAAGTTTTATAGAAATTGCTGAGGAATTAAAAGAAGAGTATAGATTTATCTCCGTTGATGCACCTGGACACGGTAAAACACCCCCATTTGAAAGAACAGAAGATTATGAGATGCACAATTTAGCAAATTGGTTAAATGAAATAATAAATGAATTGAGAATCGAATACTTCTATTTTCTATCACATTCATGGGGAAGTTTTGTAGCGTTATTTTATTTGTTAAATCATCCAGAAAAAGTACAAGGAAGTATTCTTATTGATGGTGGATATCAAACAAAAAGGCTTAAAGAAGAAACGTTGGAAGAAGAAATTGCTTATTATGAAAAGGACTTTGATGAATACGTTTTTAATAATTGGGACGAATTTTTCAAAAGTGAAAAAGCAGCTTATACTAGGTGGTCTTCATTGTTAGAAGTTGCTGTAAAGGATCTAGGGATCGAAATGGATAATAAAGTATGGTGGCATGCCAGGGGGAATACAGCTAGTAATATAATAAGAGGTATGCATAAAGATGAAACGATAGATATATATGAGAAGCTACCGGCTAATATTGTATTACTTCGAGCTACAGTCCCACAAGTTTGGGCGGATTATAGAGATAAGACAGTAAATGTTTTCAAAGAGAAAACGGACAGTATAGTAAAAGTAATTCCTGATACTACACACATGTTGCACTGGGATAAACCAGAAATTGTTATAGTGGAAATAAAAAATAATTGGAGCTAACATATTCATACTAAAGTTGTAGTTTCTATATGAAAAATCCATCCTTCCGTTTGATTTTATCTATTTATAAGTGTAATACAATACGAATAGATAATAAGAAATGAGGGGAATGTAAAGTGATTACACATATATCAGATATAAAACTACAAACGGTTTCCATAGAAGGGGTAAAACAAGTTTATAAGGACATATTATCTTTTCCAATAAAAAAAGAAACAGCATCTTTCATTCAATTTGAAGTAACACCTTATACAACAATTAGTTTTCAAGAAGTGTATGAACCAATTGCACCTGCACATTTTGCTTTTGAAATCCCATATTCAAAATTTCATGAAACAGCAAGATGGCTTGAGGAGTCTGGATTACTCATTGCGAAATGGAAAGATGGTCATATAATTGATGAAGAGGATGGTCGATTCAATTTATACTTTAAAGACGGAGATGGAAATCTACTCGAAATTATCGCGCATAGTTATGTTAAAGAAGATGTATTAGTACCGCAGTCACCTTTAAACATTTTATATGTAAGGGAAATTGGTCTTCCTGTTAAAAGTGTACCTATTTTTAGGGAATGGCTGAAATCAAATCTAAATATGAAAACGATGGAAGACGGGGATATTTTTAATTTTGTAGTTGGTGGCACTGCTTATGTCGTCGCAACTTGGTGGCAGCGACCTTGGATTCCAATCGCGATGAAAGCTCTATCACCGAAAGTACACGTTTCTTTCGGAACACCAGACGTCGCATTTTTACAGCGAATCCAAAATAACTTTAAGAAAAATGGTGTATCATTTGAATGTAAATGTAATGAAGTATCATTTATTGAGCAAGGATATACATTTTCAATTGTGCATACATCAGAGTTTCATTCCGATATTCCTAGTAAAATAAACTTACCGCTTTCTATATAGTTATAGAAAGCGGTAAGTTTATTTTGTTTTAAGGAAAATTAAAATCTAGTTATTATGTTGATTTAACATTTGAGCTATTCCTTGACCAAATGACCAATTCTCCATAGGTGTCTCGTGTAGTGTAATGAAAACATCAGCAGTAGAGATTTGTAAAATATTAGCCGTACTAGTGGCTATAGCTTTATATAAATCTTTTTTTTGATTAATTGTTCTTCCAGGTCCACATGTAATAGAAATATAAATCATATTATTGGATCGTTTTAACGAACCTTTTAAAAGATAAGATGAATTATAAAAAAATTGATGAGAAGGATAAGGTAAAAACATTTGAAAATAATCATTTTCAGGAATATTGAAATGTTCAATTAACGAATGGTGAATTTGATTGCTTACATTTTTTAATAACTTATTATCGGATAATTTTTCAGGATGATAAACAGTGACAAATGGCATAGTAGATGACTCCTTTCCTTTTTATTTCATTTTACTTCTAATATTTCCATTTGTATAATTGAAAATATATTAACTGATTATCAATAAAATCGATGAAGTTGGTGTATGAAATGGAAATAAAAGAGTTACTTACATTTAAAAAAATTATTGAAGAAGGTACGTTTTCACAAGCTGCTAAAAAATTAAACTATGCACAATCAACAGTAACAACACATATGAAAAAGCTGGAAAATGAAATTGGTTTTCTGTTATTTGAAAGAGGATGGGATGCAAGATTAACAGAAGAAGGAAAACTTTTTGCAGAGGAAGTAGAAAACTTATTAACACATTGGGAATATTCTATAACTCAAGCACAACGTATTAGTAATGAAGAGAAAGGAAGTTTGAGAATAGGCCTATTAGAATCCGTTGCTAAAAGGTTAATACCGATAATATTAAAGTTTTTAAATGCTGAAAAACCATATATACATTGTGATTTTGTAGTGGGAAATACAGCACTTTTATCAGAAATGATAGAACATAATAAGATTGATTTTGCGGTGTGCGGAAATAATGAAAATAAATCAAAGGTAAAATTTATCCCAATATGTGATGAACAGATTGAATTTGTAGTGAATAATCCCAAGCATCCTTTGTTACAAAAAGAATCCGTTGAAGCATTTGATATTATAGATTATCCAGTTATTGTAGGAGAAAGTAATTGTTATTCCTATCAATCTGTAAGTTCTTTCTTGGCGGAAAACAATTTATCTTTTAAAAGAATTTACAATTGTAGTGCTTTAAACCTCATTCCAGAAATGCTTTTTGAAAATGCGATAGGAATTATCCCGAAAGGTACAATTTTGAATGAAGAAATACTATCTTTTAAGATTAAGGACTTTAATTCTAAAATCCTGATTGGTATATTAATTTCTACTAAAAATAACAATTATTTAAGTCAAACGAAACAAAACATTATAAACATCATTAAAGAAGCGTTATAAACGCAGGGGAAATAATGAAAAAGCTATATTCAAAAATCTCCTTTAATTTAATAAATAATGGAAACTTGTCTATCATCTCTTTTGGTAGTTCATTTTCCTCTTGGTAGCCTTCAAATAGTGCTTTTGTAATAGAATACTCATAGTCAACGATATTCCCATTTCCAGCAAATGAATATTCTATCGCACTATAAATAGGAACGGCTAAATCGAATATGTAAAAATGTTTTTGGAATTAATCCAAGAGAATATCAACTTAACAAAATGCCTATTCAATCATTTGTTAAACTAAATTTAAATAAAGAAGGGGCGTTTAATATGAATATTTCTAGAAAAATAGAGGTTGAGCAGTTACGAAATAGGAAATGTGAGCTATTTGATAAAGAGGTACTTAACATATTAAATGGTCAAGTTATTTATGAAGAATTTAAAAACGAAAAGCTAATGGGTGATTCTGATTATGCCCCATTTAATGAGGCAATGTGTGTGAACTCGGCTACTACTCAAGTTTTTAATGAAGAGTTTATTAAAACAAGAGCGAAAGGACATAACAGTTCAGTAGAAAGTTATATAAAAAAGGTTATAGATCCGTTAGAAAACCTTTTTACGAAAAAGTATAAATGTATTGTTCTATGGTTTGGTGAAGATATGTTTTGCCAAATGAACCTACTTACCATACTTTCTCACCTTGAACAGTCTGCTTATGAAGGGAAGGTATACTTAAATAGCTTTAGAGAGGATGAATTTAAAGTAAATCAAATTGAACTTGAATTGGGGAATTATTCTTCTATATACAATGAAGTATTAGTAAACCATAAAAAGACCTCTCATAAGGTATCACCTGTAATGTATCAGGCTATAGGCTTATTTTTAGAAATGTTAACAGAAGATAATGCAGTAATGAAATTCATCTCTAAAAATAAAGATTTATCAACTCGTGAATTATTAATAAAGCTGTTTTATCTTTTTCCTACAATCGGATATGGAGATTCTCAGTACATAGAACTGATTAATAAAATAAAGAAGAAAACTACACCAAAAATATAGGTGCAGCTTTCTTCTTATAATTGCTCAAGTAATTCTAATTCTTTTTCTACAAATAGCATTAATTCTTTAATTGTTTCACCAGAAAAATCAAAACGAATACCGGCTGCATCATACACTTCTTTTATAGATTGCGAGCTTCCTAGTGATAATGCCTTTTTATAATTTTCTAGTGCTTGCTTAGGTTCCTCTTTATATTGTTTATACATTTGTAAAGCGCCAAGTTGGGCGATCGCATATTCAATATAATAAAATGGTACTTCAAAAATATGGAGTACAGGTAACCAACTCGTTGCTATCCAGTTTTCGTAGCCATCAATATGTATGACGCTAGACTGATAATGTTTTTGAAGTTGTAAGTATTTTTCATTTCTTTCTTCAGAAGTATGACTTGGATTTTCATACAGCCAGTGTTGAAATTGATCGACAATAAGCATAACAGGTAAATATGAAATAACATCTTTAAAGAAGTTAATTTTTGCTTGTTTTAAATCTTTTTTGTCTGTATAGAAGGTATCCCAATAATTAAGCGAGAATAATTCCATTGTCATACTGGCTAGTTCAGCTGTTTCAGCTGGAATTTCTATATACTGTCGTAATTTTAATGGTTTTATGAGTTCGTTATGAATGCTATGCCCCATTTCGTGTATAAAAGTTATAATATCATCTTGTGTATAATTTAAGTTCATAAAAATATAAGATAATTGTGAAGCGGGTAAGTACTCACAAAAGCCACCAGCTGCTTTTCCTTTGCGGCTTGTTAAATCAAGACAATTGTGTTTATACATTCGGTTTAAAATTGCTGAAAATTCAACATCTATTTTATTAAAGATATGAGTGCTCTTTTCAATTAAATCATTTTCATTTGCAATAGGTTTAAGTACTTTTTGATCTGGAGTTACAGCTGATACATCCCACGGGCGAAGCGTATCAATTTGCAGTTTATCTTTTTTCTCTAGCAATATTTTATCTTTAAGAGGCACAACATACTTACGTATGGATTCAGCTAGTTCATAGCAATCTTTCGCTGAATAATCAAAACGCTCGTATTTTTTGAACATATAATCGCGATAATTCTCTAGTTGAATATTTTTTGCTTTTTGATGGCGAATTTCAATTAATTGATTTAAAATGTTTTGGAGTTCTTTTTCAACAGATAAAAATTGTTCAGAAATAATGGTTTTTGCCTTTTTACGGGTGTCACGATTCGAATCTTGTAAATAGGATTGTAATTCTGTTATCGTTTTTTCTTCTCCGTCCCAAATAGCACTTAATCCTCCAGTGATTTCAAAGTACTCTGTGACTAATTTGTCTTCCTTTATTTCTAATTCGATATTGTCCTCACAAAATAACTTTTGAGCATTTTTTATTTTTGCATCTAATAAACCATATAGATTAGAATCTAATTCCATTCGAAAAGGTGACTCTAAAAATTTATTATCCAATAAATTTTGGTACCGCTTTAAAAGTGGCTTTACAAATTGTTGATCATGTTCAAAAGTATCTTTTATTTCTTCATCATCCGTATTACATTGAAAGGCGATATAATGTGATCTTAATTGTTCTTCGATTTCCCAAATCATTTTTGACTGCTCTTTTAACCAATTTTCAAGGTCTAGTTTTGAAGAAATCATTTTGTTTAATAAAGACGAAAGAGTTTTTTCTAATTGTAGTACATTACTAATATCAATCGTATTTACACGTTGCATTATATATCCCTCACTTTTTATGTATTCATGGAGATATTCTATTTATTAATTGTAATTCCCTTTTTAAGAGGAGAAAATGTGAAATAATGTTAAATTATAGAAGGTATTTATATGTGAAAGTAAAAGTTTATCGTAAATGAAAATTTACGGAGGGAAGTGCAATGAAAAGAGGAAAGAAGTTGATTGTATTTTATTTTCAATTGCTTTATTGTGTGCTTGTGAGCCTGAAATGGAAGAATCTAAAAGTGAAGATTCTATAGTTATGGGTATTGCTACAGCAGCTGTAAAGGAGGAATCTTTTTTTAGTGCTGCTATAAGAGATGAAAAAGAAAGGATAGTAGATTTAGAGATTGCTGATAGCGAAGATAGTAACGAAATAAAAAATGATATTAATAAAAGGTTGGCGATACAAGGTGTAATGGCTTATAAAATCAATATAACTCAAAGAAATAGAGAAGTTGTAAAGGCAGAGAGTAGATGGAATCAAGTTTTTGGACATATATTTGATGACGCATTCAGAAAAAACGGATATGAAGGGTTTAGTATTCAGCAAATAAATTATATAAAGAATCAACCTGTTACCATTGATATAAAAACTAAGATTAGCGATGATGAAGTAGGGGCGAGAGAACTTGGACAGAAAATAGAAAAAGAAGTTGAAGGTGTACTTAAAACAGAAGCAGTAAAGAAATGGATTGAAAATGATTCATATGCTATTGGGATTTACGATATAGATGATCGGAAAATTAACTAATTGAGGAATGAATGCTATATGAATAGAAAACCGATGGAATCAAATATAGAATTGCTGGAGGAGGTGTAATATGTATAAGTATTTACATATTTTAAATGACATTGAAAATAAGATTCAAAATGGAGATATAAAAGAAGGAAAGAAATTACCGTCTATACGGTCACTCGTTACGCAATATGAATGTAATAAGGCAACAGTTATACGTGCGCTTCATGAATTAGAAAAGCGTCACATTATATATTCTGTCCCTCAAAGTGGATACTACGTTGTTAAGAAATCTGGGAGTACCATAGAAAATAACGAGATAATTGATTTCGCTTCTTCAGCACCAGATCCAGATGTTTTCCCATATTTAGATTTTCAGCATTGCATTAATAAGGCTATTGATACTTATAAAAATGATTTGTTCGTATACGGAACACCGAAAGGGTTACCATCTTTAATTCCAGTCATTCAAAAACAGTTGGCAAATTATCAAGTGTTCACGAAAGAAGACAATATTTTTATAACATCAGGTGTGCAGCAGGCGCTTGCTATATTAACTTCTATACCATTTCCGAATGGAAATGAAACTGTATTAATTGAACAGCCAACATATCATCTATATATTGATTATCTAGAAATAAATAAAGTTCCTGTAATCGGTATTAAACGTACGAATGAAGGTATCGATTTGAATGAATTGGAGCAAATATTTCAAACTGGAAAAATAAAATTCTTTTATACGATACCGAGATATCATCATCCGCTTGGAACTTCTTATTCTAAAGATGAGAAAGAAAAAATCGCACTATTGGCTAAGAAATACAATGTATTTATAGTGGAAGATGATTATTTAGCAGATTTAGAAACTGATTCAAAAGCAGATCCGTTATATAGCTTGGATAATTATAGTCATGTCATATATTTGAAAAGTTATTCGAAGATTATTTTTCCTGGTTTACGGGTTGGAGTTGCAGTCATCCCACCATCCATTGCAAATGCGTTCTATACATACAAAAAGATACTAGATATTGATAGTCCAATGATTTCTCAAGCGGCTTTAGAAATTTATATAAAGAGCGGTATGTTTGAACGTCATAAAAGTAAAATTAATTCTTCCTACTACAATAGATCAATAAAACTAGCAGAAACATTAGAAAAAGTGCAAAATGAAGATCAATCATTATTTACATATAATAGACAAAACACATTTGGAATACACACTTGTTTAGAAATGCAGAAAAACACAGTTACAGAAACACTTATACAAAAATTAGGTGACATGCAAATAAGTGTCGATACTATTGATAAGAATTATATGAGGAATTTTCCTAAAGAAAAATTATTAAAATTAAATGTTTCGAATGTAAAAGAAGATAAGATTGAAGAAGGTATTCGTAAAGTAATTGAGGAAATCAAGCAATTAAGACAGTTTAATTTTCAGTTTAGAAAAGAATAATTTGAATTAGGAGGTTCGTTGTGAGGCGCAAAATCATTCTCTTGTTTGTATGTAGCGCTATAGTGGCAGGTGCAATTGTTGTGATTACATATTATAAAAAAGAGGATCAATGCATAGCAGTTGCTAAGTATTCAAGAGGTATTATCGTAGATCAAAATAACGAACCTATATTTAATGTGAAAATATATGAAGATTCAATTGAAAGTAAGGAACGCAGTATTTCAAATGCACAAGGTGAATTTGAAATACTAGATGGGGTTTGTGGTGAGATTGTTTTACAATTAGTTACTCCTGATAGAGAAATCTATACGAGAAAATATGATAGGAAGTATATACCAGAAGTAATAAAGCTGAATTATAAAAATAAAAGTGAATAAGATGAAACCATTACAGAGAAAAGTAGCAGTTGTGGCCGGAGCAATTATATATGTAATTGGATAATTATATATTTTTTAAGAGCACTCTTAGCAAAGAGTGCTCTTTTTCATCAATGTAAATATTTACTTATCATCTTTTTAAAGTGATTTTTATCATAATTTACATATTGCATAGCTGTATTTCGTATTGGATCTCCAGCATAAAATCTTTCATACAATTCGTGTCTAGATCCTAAGGGGCTTCCGATGGTATCCCAGGCTAACTTAAATAATTTTGTGCGTTGTTCGGCATCTATATTAGTTCCTTTAAAGTACTTTTTCAATAAATCAGCTATAGGACTCTGGAAGTCATTTGAGCTCGAAGGAAGTTGAATGAACCCACCTGCTCCAATTAATTGTAAAATTTCTATTGCATGGGGATAATATTTGGAACCAAGATTCCTTGCAGTTTCGATATATTTAAAATTCGGCAAATAAGTTTTCGTTTCATTTGTAGTACCTTCAACTTCAGCAGCAATTAAAAGTGCGCGAATTGTTTCGATTTGCATAATTAATTCCCCAAGCTTCTCTTGAACATGCAAATAAGTAGTAGCACCGATCGCTTCAGCAATTTCACAAGCAATTGCAGTTATAAATTCTAGTTTTACTACTAATCGTACAATTGCTTGATGATAAGCTAAACTACTAGAAGCTATATCTGACTTTAATTTCCATAATGCTTCAGGGTTGTTATACAGTAAGACACGTTCCCATGGTACAAATACATTATCAAAGATTAATAGTGCATCCATTTCATCGTACTGTGAGCTAAGAGGGGAATCAACTGTACTTGAGTTTGCATTCGCAAATGGTTCTCTACAAACCATATGTAATCCAGGGGAATTGGCTGCCACAATGAGAAAGTGAGCTAAATCTTTTTGAGTATCAGTCAGTTTTGCTAATGGATAGATTAATAAATCATTTGAATAAGGAGAAGCAGTACCTACCATTTTTGCACCATTTAAATAAATTCCATCAGAAGTTTCCTTCGTAACTCTTAGTAACCCTAAATTTTTTGCATTCAATATTGATTCTGTAGAACGATTTATTTGTGGGTCACGTTGAACTACACTTAAAAACAAGTGATTATCTCTCGCTTTTTCATAATAAGATGTAATTTTATCTGGAAACTGTGCATCGAATTTTTTATAAAAATATCTTGATACGTACCAGCCAGTAAGTCTCGATCTTGCATAATCAGATAATCTACTCATTACACCGTCTGTAGCATAACTCCACGTTTCAAATGCAGTTCTTCTCATTAATAATTCATTATAGGAATTCGGAACTAAAAATGCAGTATGAACAAATTCTTTCGTTTTTGGGCTCACATATCCAATAGAATCTCTTCGTATGGGGTCATCAAACAATGTAAATAAATTAGAAATGGTACTTAATGTACCTGCAAAATGTTTGTCTGTAGTTACATCTACTTTTTGTCCATAGAGCCAAACGTTACGACCATCTTGTAAGCTCTTTATATAGTAATCCTTCAAATTTTGCATATTTCCTCCTTTTAAAGGCTACTCATATATTTGTACATCTTTTAATGGTGGGGAATATACGTGAAATGTTATTGCTGTTGAATCTGTAGCGTTATACATTTTATGCACAGTATCTTTTTTTACTGTGAAAATATTTCCCTCTGTAAACTCTTCAATCCGCTCGCTATTATTTTCGTACGTTATATTTTGTAGCGTACCATTGACTATTAGTATACATCCTACAGATATTCCGTGATCGTGCACAAAAGTCTTTGCTTTGCTGGGGAATTTTAATACTAAAATCTCTACAAATTCAGACTGATAGATAACGTTCCTTCCGTATTCAAGATTAACTGGTGAAGTAATAAAAGGAGATATTTTATGAAGTGAAATATTTAATGATTGAATAGCGTGTATTAAATTGACCGTATCGTAGTTACATAGGTTATTAAACGTTTTTTGTATGTTATGAATCAATTGCATGTAAAACTTCCTCCTAAGCATGTACAGTAAAAGAAAATCTAATCAAATATTATATAGTGAGTATTGAATTACATAATATTGTATTGAAACATTTCCAAAAAGTGACTTCTTTTACTTAGGAAGTTTATTCAATTTGAAAATTGTGGTAATTCGTTCCGTTAAAATGATATGCTTGAACTATATATTTTTTATCCCGTTAAATCCCGACTGGTGAGGGCTGATAATCAGTGAAGGATGAACAAAACCCCCACTGATTAAAGTTTCACTTTATTGGAAAGGTGATGAAATAAATGGCAGTTCTTTTAGTGGAAAATCTATATCAAATGTCTATTGTTTTACTGATTTTATGTTCATTTTGTTTTTATAGATATTTAAAGAAAATAAAAAGGGAAAGAAAGCTTACAGGTTTTGAAATTACGATGTATATCGTGACACAACTTGCGTATTTCATTTGGGCGGCAACAACTTTTCTTAAAATGTTATCAGAATAGTAATTTTAAAGTATTAGACGCTAAACAGAAATGTACAGGAGCATTAAAGGTATAAACTTGGGCAAGGGTAATTTATCATCTATTAGGTAAATAAATTTAGTCGAAATCTAGATGGATAACAATATTACTTATAACATCTTTATAAAAAGAGAGGATATAAATGGAACAATATAAGTTAATTGTAAAAGGGCCTAAACAACTTGAGTGGGAAACAAATGAAATTAAGGACATACAGGACGATGAAATTATCGTTAAAACAATCGCAGGAGCGATAAGCATTGAGGCCGAGTTACCACAGTATAATGGATCCGATGTTACAGATACGAATCCTTTTTATCCAAGAAAAACTGGATATGAAAGTTATGGTGAAGTGATTCAAGTTGGTAATAAAGTAACACATGTAAACGTAGGCGATAAAGTAGTTTCTTTTTATGGACATGAAACGATAGGGATAGTTAAGGGTTATAAAGTAATTCGAGTGCCTAGTTCTATACAACCTAAAGTTGCTTTATTATCTATTCTTTCGTGTGATGCCGCTAAAGGAGTATTGAAACTAAACCCGCGACAGGATGAAAAAGTACTTATAACTGGAATGGAAGTTATTGGTTTACTCGCTTGTTATTTCTTAAAATACTATGTAGGCGTTGAGCACGTGGATGTTGTTGAGCCTAATAAAAATAGAAAAGATTTTGCAAAGAAGTTTGGTGCGAAAAACATATATGATTCAGAAGAGAAAATAATAGAAACATATAATTATGGTTTTGAATGTTCTGCTACAAATAGTGGGTTCCATACTTTGCAAAAAGCTCTTAAAACTAATGGTGAAATATGTATACTGTCTGATGGTAATATAGAAGAACTAACATTAATTGCTAACTTTTATCAGAAAGAATTGCAAATCATTGGATCAAGTGACGGATACGATTATCAAAAGCATGCAGATTGGTTTTTTAAAGAAATAGGAAAAACACCATTTATAGAAGAGATCTTTCAACATGAAATACATTATACTTCACTCACAGAATGCTTTGATGAATTGAGTTTAGGGATAATTAAACCATTAAAAGTATATGTTTCATATGAATAACGAAAAAAATAAGCAAATATTTGTCACATACCTTACAAATGTTTCGTCACATTTATGATTACTAAATGAGGAGGAACATATATAAAAATATTTGTAGCAGGTGCAACTGGTGTAATAGGACGTTCTTTATTGCCAATGTTAATAAAAAATGGGCATACAGTTTTTGCGATGATCCGTAATACTTCGCAAGTAGAAGCAATGAAAAAGATTGGTGCCATACCAGTAATAGCTGATGTATTTAATAGAAAGGCTGTATTTTCTGTATTAGAAGAAACAAATCCCGATGTAGTTATTCATCAATTAACGTCATTGTCTTCATGGAATTTTGAGGATAATGCAAAAATTAGAACAAAAGGCACTCGTAACCTTGTCGATGCCGCTAAAAATGTAGGGGTACAGAAAATAATCGCTCAAAGTATTTCATGGGCGTATGAATCAGGGGATACATTTGCGACTGAAAAAGACTCACTACATATTACTGCTTCTATGCCTCGGCAAGTCACTGTTAATGGCATATTGAAATTAGAAAAAGCTGTTACTGAGTTACCTGAATCGGTTATACTTCGTTACGGCACATTATACGGACCAGGAACATGGTATGCGGAAAACGGATTAATAGCAAATCAAGTTCGTAATAATGAAATTATCGCATCAGACGGGATAAGCTCGTTTATACATGTTGAAGATGCTGCAAGAGCTACTATGCTAGCCCTTAATTGGCCTTCAGGAATCGTAAATATTGTAGATAATTATCCAGCAACTAGTAAAGAATGGTTACCAATATATGCAGCAGCGATAGGGGCACCTCAGCCTAAAGTTCAAGATGGGAAAAATAGTTGGGAAAGAGGAGCTTCCAATAATAAGGCACGTAAAGAGTATGGATGGACACCTTTATTTCCATCATGGTCTGAAGGATTTAACAACTTAATAGGTAAGTAAAACACACCTTTGATGGGAATGATAGTAAAATACACCATTAAAGGATTGGGTAGTTATGAATATAATTTTGGAAAGTATTATATTAACTTTTACTGGAATAATTGTTTTGAAAATGACAGGTAGTACATCTGTGAGCCAAATGACAAGAGCTGAAATCATTATAGTTGTATCAATTGGCCGTATTATTGTAGAACCTGTATTAAGTAGAAAAGTAGTCCCATCTATATTTGCGGCTATCATATTTGCAAGCATATTACTTATCATTCATTTCTTTGAATTGAAATCAAGGAAGGTGGAACAATTTTTAAATGGAAGTAGCATTATAATTGTTGAAAACGGAGAGATTGTAAAAGAGAATTTGATGCAGGCAAAAATGTCGGAACAACAACTTTATATGGAATTAAGAGAAAAAGGGATTCATGACGTAAAGAGTTTACAGCAAGTTACAGCGGAACCGAATGGTCGTATTGGTTATCAATTAATAAAAGAAGCACAACCAATAACTTTAGAAATGTTAGAAAAAGTATTAGATCGGTACAATATAAAAAGATAATTTCTCGTGAGAAAAAGCCAATACTATAACGTGAAGTGCACCCCAATTGTTAGACACAGTCTAACAATTGGAGGTGCATTTTTTATGGCTAAATTTTCTTCAAAAGAAAAAATCCAAGCGGTGAAACGATATTTAGATGGTACAGAAAGTGGAAAAACAATTGCTAAATCTATAGGAGTTAACCCTAGCGTACTTCGTGAGTGGATTAGACGATATGAGTCTTCAGGTGAAAAGGCCTTTGAAAAGTGCTATACATTCTACCCAGCCCAGTATAAACTAGATGTACTTTATTATATGAATGAACACGGGACATCTATCAGAGAAACAGCGGCACTTTTCAATATACCGTCTTATGAAACACTTCGGAAATGGAAAATAGCTTATGAAACAGGAGGATTGGATGCCCTACAATCAAAGAAAAAGGGGCGTCCAACCATGAAAGATAAAAAAATAAAACCAGTAGATGAAGGATCAATCGAAGCCTTACAAGCGGAAAATGAGCGTTTACGTATGGAAAATTCATATTTAAAAAAGTTGAATGCCTTAGTTCAAAACAAAGAAAAATCACCAAACAAGACAAAGCGCAAGTAATCTACGAGTTAAGGCATGAATTTCCTATCAAGGAGTTACTTCAACTCGCAAACATTCCACGTAGTACGTACTATTACTGGATGAAACATTTTAATCGTCCTGATCCAAATGCGGAGGTAAAAGAACTGATTCAAGCTATTTATAATGAACACGATGGGTGTTATGGTTATCGTCGTATTCGTGATGAACTTATGAATCGTGGACACAAAGTAAATCATAAAAAAGTGTATCGTCTTATGAAAGAATTAGGGTTAAAATGTCTGGTTCGTATGAAAAAATATCGCTCTTACAAAGGGACAGTTGGGAAAATTGCACCAAATATTTTAAATCGCAACTTCCAAGCTGAAAAACCAAATGAAAAGTGGGTTACAGATATTACGGAGTTTAAGTTATTTGGGGAGAAGTTATACCTATCACCAATGTTGGATTTATTTAATGGTGAAATTATCACGTATACAATTGGTTCAAGACCGACCTATTCCCTTGTTTCAACGATGTTGGACCAAGCCCTTTATTGTGTAACCGATCCGGATAAACTCCTCATTCACTCTGATCAAGGTTGGCACTATCAAATGAAACAATACCGTCATTCTCTTAAGAATTGTGGCATAACTCAAAGTATGTCTCGCAAAGGAAACTGTTATGACAATGCCGTTATTGAAAATTTCTTCGGTATCATGAAATCGGAATTTCTGTATCGAAAAGAATTTGAAAGTATAACACATTTCAAACAAGAGTTAGCAAAGTATATAGAATACTATAATCATAAAAGAATTAAGGCAAAATTAAAGGGTATGAGCCCAGTACAATACCGGGCTCATACCCTAGAGGCTGCCTAATGAAACGACCTGTCTAACTTTCGGGGGTCACTTCAACGGAAGTATTGGCTTTTTTATTTTTCTACAAACGTAAGGATTAATAAAATAGGGTGGATTTTAAACCAATCATTATAATAGATATAGGCTTTTAATTGTGCTATATTCAATGGACTTATAGTGAATGTGGTAAAAAACTAATTTGGCATAGGTAGACGCAGCGTTAAAATTTATAAGTTTTTAATGTGATACTAAAAATGGATTGAAAATAAGGAGATAGATACATAATGGAATTTTGGGAATCAAGTTTTATCGAAAAACAAACGATGTGGGGATTTGAACCTACAGAATCTGCAATTTTGACAAAAGATTTTTTTCTTGAAAAGAACGTTAAGAATATATTAGTTCCGGGTATTGGATATGGAAGAAATGCAAAGGTTTTTATCGATAATGGTATAAATGTAACAGGTATTGAAATTTCGAAAACAGCGATCGATTTAGCAAGAGAAAACGGACTAGAAGATGTTAGTATGTATCACGGTTCAGTAAACGAAATGCCTTTTGATAATAAACTGTATGATGGGATATTTAGTCATGCACTTCTTCATTTGTTGAATGAACAGGAAAGAGAGAAATTTATTGAAGATTGTTATAATCAGTTAAAACCAGGCGGATATATGGTTTTTACAGCTGTTTCTAAAAAAGCTCCCATGTACGGAAAAGGAAAACAGTTGGATAAAGATTATTATGAGATAATGGAAGGTGTAAAAATGTTCTTTTATGATTCTGAATCTATAAAAAAAGATTTTAATCAATATAGATTAGTAAAAGTTTCGGAAATTGATGAACCAAATAAGAACATGGCAAATAAACCTTCAATCAATTTCTTAATGATAAAATGTAAGAAAGAACGATAACTAAAAGTTATTAAGAATGATTAAAGATGTTTATATATTGATTATGCACAAATAAAAAGGACAAGCATATAATATAAATACCTTTTAACTTTAAGTAACCTTAACTTTCGTTAATAGGGTATCTCAAAATCCCCAAAAGAGCACTTGCGGAAACAAGTGCTCTTTTATTTTTTTGTTTCATAAATATTTATACTTGCAAATTTCGTGCAATAAAAATAAATCTGAGAGAAATAACCATATCTTTATTATACGATTATTTCTGAACTACAAACGTTATAGCATTTGTTTTTAATTGAATGTGTCTTTCATTACGAACTATATTATAAGCTAATTCTTTTATTTCAACTTTTACTTCTTTCCATCTTTTATAAATGCTTTTTAATAGACGTATCATTTCTTCGGTTGGGAGATTAATTTCAATTAAAGCTTTTACTTCTTCATTCGTTTTTAAAACAATTTCTTGTATGTTAGAGTTAATAATTAAACAATTAATACCGCCGTTTTTTGTCCCTTGTTTCATAGAATGGAGCACTTTTTTAAAAGCTTCTTTTGATTTAACATGCTCTAAACTTGATACTGCAACGATATAATCATAAGCGTTAGAGTCAATATGATAGTTTTCAATTTCTGCTTGTTCTGTTTTTATAACCTCGAATACATCATGTTCTTTACTATAAATTTTTAGCTTTGTTAAAGCGGAATCAAGTAAATCAACACATGTAACAGTGCCATTATAATTTTTTATTATTTGTGCAATTGGAATGCTATTTCTACCGACGCCAGATCCAAGGTCAAGTACTTGTAATTTGTTTTGCCCTTCAAAGTAGTTCATTAAGTCCATAACTGTTTTAACCGGTTTATAAAGCCAAGAGCCAGCTTCAAACAATTTATATTGTTCATAGCAAAGATCGTGATATTTCTTTTCTTCTTGTCTTATGTAATCGATACGGTTCATATTGTTTCAGTTCCAATATTTTTATTACAAAATGAATAGGTGGGGCAGCCTTTAACATTTGTTTGAATTCGAAAAATACCACCAGCATGTGGATACTCTTTTAATTCGTCATCAGTCATTCTTGTTCTTGCTGTGGTGATATATAAATCTGTTAAATTAGGTCCTCCAAATGTACATGATGTTACATATAACGCAGGAATTGGAATGCTTAATATTTGTTCTCCAGTAGATGGATTCCATCTAGTTATTTTTGAACCTCCCCAATGTGCAATCCATAAACAACCTTCTTCGTCAATTGTCATACCATCAGGTAGACCATCATTTTCAGAGAAAATGATTACATCACTTGGATTATGAATTTCTCCAGTAAGTATATTATATTGATAGCGAACCACTTTTTTAGTAGGTGTATCTATAAAGTAAAAGTATGTATGATCAGGTGACCAAGCAATTCCATTTGATGTATTTACATGTGAAACTTTTTTCTCTACACTTAAATTATGATGTAAACAATACAAGGAACCTACAGCATTCATACCGTATGTATCTGTAGAACCTGCCCAGAAACGACCAGCTGGATCACATTTTCCATCATTGAAACGATTTTCTATTAAATGTGGTTCAGGGTCAAAAATATGTGTCAGTTTTTCGGTATTTACATTAATAGAATAAAAGCCTTTTTCCATAGCTAAGAGTAGTACATCCTCTAAATATGGAACAACACAGCCAATTTTTTGATTGAGTGCAATTACTCGGTTCGTATTAGCGGTAGGATTGTATATGCATAATTTTCTCTCCATAATATCAACCCAATATAAAAGTTGCTTTTTTTCATTCCAACATGGTCCTTCAGCTAAACTTGCTTTAGCATCTAAAACTAATTCTATATCACTGAACAAGATGTTCACCTCGCGTTATAAGATATTAATATAATTCGATAAGAATAGAGGTAAACCTTTTAGTCAGAGGATATTAAGATTTATACTGTAGAAAAATGACCTTCTCACAAGTGATTAAAAAAGTGTATAAACAAGGAGAGGAAAATGCATATGATGTTTTACGAAATTGTTTGCTTTTCTTGTAAAAATATATTTCGTGTTTACGAAGGTAGTGAAAAATATAAGCGATTTAAAGAGAAACCAAAAGGGGTATATTGTTGTGATGAGTGTAGTCACAAAATTCAATTAGAAGCGATAAAGAATTTTTTTAGGTAATTAAACTAAAATTCCGGAAATCATAACTTAATTATTATTTTAGAAGATTTTTTAAGAATAATGTCTAAATATAGAATGTAAATAAAGATGAAGTATACACAAAACAATTCGTTTAATCGATAAGTATATATTATGAAAATTGAGTTATAAAAAAAACGGCAAGCTAGAATTCGCTTGCCGTTTTTTTATAGTTTTGTATGTATTTGTATACCTTTTGCTTTTTCTTTTTCGTTCTTTACGCGTACAATTAAATTATAAGATCCAGATTTTGGTGCTTCAAAAGAAAGTAAACCTTCTTTTTGAGAGGTGACTTCTTCTTCGTAAATGACCTTATCGTCTTTAGTGATTTGTAATAAAATTGTACCCTCTTCAACGGTTGCATCAAAAGGGAATTGTACATTTCCTTGTTCAGTTTTGATCGTTTGTACATCGTAATACCCTTTCAGGGAGCCAATGTTTAAAGTTGTTTCGCCGTTTTTTTGAACCTTGGTGACTTTTACTGCTGTATTACCACATGCGCTTAATAATACAACAAGAGTTAGAATGAGAAATAAACGTAGTAATTTCATAGTGATCCCCTTTTTATCATTATAAAATTTTTCCAATGCGTAAATTAGTTTATCATTTTTTTATAAACAAATATATATATTAAAACTAAAAGTTGTTATTTAGTGATAATCTCTTATATACCATTTGGTTTCTATTAGTCTAAGAAACTTCAGTACATGTTGAATATTCAATTAATAATATGTTATAGGAGTTAAATATTTTATCTTACTATTAGATTACTTGAATAAAAAGAAAACACCGAAAGTATATATAAAAGCAGGTACTTTCAGTGTTTTCTTTTTTACTATCGTGAATACATTTTCGGACATTCATCACCACTTGGTTCATAAAAACAATGGCTTTTAAACTGTCCTACAAATGGCTGGTTATACCATTCAGGTGAACAAGCTCCAACTGGACGGAAATACCAAAGTGCCCATCGTGCGGGCTAGCGCCATTCACCTTGCAAAACTTTTCGTGCGATTTCTTTTTCTGATTCACGAGCGCGTTGGTAAAAATACCCGTATTGTACTGCTTCGAATCCGCCGGGGCTTTGATATACAGCGTCGCGTACGGTACGGAGTTGTTTGAAATCTAAGCAATCACAAAATACACGGTTTACTACAACGCATCCAACTAACTCCTCACCTTGGCGACCTTCGCCTTCAGCTTCAGCACGAATTAAACGAGCTAGTAAATCAACATCACTTTCGTTGTATGGAATAAGGGGCATAGCAATACCACCTTTCTGTTATAGTAAAGATTGTATGTTATAAAACAATCTGCGTGCTTTTTTACATAAAAATAATATTAACTTTAAGAGGAGCTTGTATAAAAAAAGCTAATTAGTAATAGTAGATAAATATAAAAGGGAGAGGTATTATGTATCGAATTCATAAAGACCATATCATTTACTCAATGTCACCAGATAATCAGCCTTGTATCGAAGTAGAAATAGGGAGTCGTCTTGTATTTGAAACATATGATTGCTTTGAAAATCAAATTGATTCTGAAGATGTTGCGTTTCAAGAATTAGATTGGAACCGAATTAATCCAGCGACTGGTCCAGTATTTATTAATGGTGCAGAACCTGGTGATATATTAGTCGTAACGATTGAAAAAATTAAAATTGCAGAGCAGGGCGTTTTAACTACAGGTGCAAACCTTGGTGTAATGGGGGATGAGTTAAATGAAAATACAGTGAAAATTGTCCCAATACATAACGAACATGTTTTGTTTTCAAGTGAACTACAAATCCCGATTAATCCAATGATTGGTGTTATTGGTACTGCGCCGAAAGAAGAGAGCATTTCATGTGGCACCCCGCATGATCATGGTGGAAATATGGATTGTAAAGAGATAAAAGAAGGGACGACATTGCTATTACCTGTAAATGTTCCTGGTGCTCTATTAGCATTAGGCGATTTACACGCAGCGATGGGGGATGGTGAAATTGGTGTTAGTGGTGTAGAGGTTGCTGGTGAGGTAACTGTAACAGTTCAAATTATAAAAGAAAAGAAATGGCCGTTACCAATGGCTATTCAAAAAGAAAAAATGATGACGATTGCTTCAGAGAAATTGTTAGATGATGCAGCAAATCGTGCTGTACGTAATATGGTGACATTTTTACATGAAGAATTAGCAATGTCTAAAGCTGATGCAACTCTTTTATTATCGGCAGCAGGTAATTTAAAAGTTTGCCAAGTTGTGGATCCGCTGAAAACAGCGCGTATGGAACTAGGAATGGATTATGTGGAGAAACTAGGATTTACTTTTAGTAAATTTCATATTAAATAGATAAGGGACGAAAAAGGATACTTTTGTATAAAAGCATCCTTTTTTAATTTACTGATTTTGTGAAAAGAGGTAGTATTTATTTTATATAAGTATATTTGAGATTGTGCATTAAAAAGGAGTTCAATAATGGTCAAAATTATGATTGTAGAAGACGATATGAAAATTGCAGAACTATTATCGACACATGTTGCGAAATATGGTTATCAAGGAGTTATTGTATCGGACTTTCAAAATGTATTAAACATTTTTTTAGAAGAACAACCAGAGTTAGTTTTATTAGATATTAATTTACCGAGTTTTGATGGGTACTTTTGGTGTCGTCAAATTCGGGGAGTTTCAACATGTCCGATACTATTCATTTCGGCCCGTGAAGGCACGATGGATCAAGTTATGGCGTTAGAAAACGGTGGCGATGATTTTATTCCGAAGCCTTTTCATTATGAAGTTGTAGTGGCGAAAATTCGTAGTCATTTAAGACGTGCATATGGAGATTATGCACCGAAATTAGAAGAACGAATGATTGAACAACAAGGTCTTTGTTTATATCCCGAAAGACTTGTATTGAAACTTAGAAATGACGAGATTGATATAACGAGAAACGAAGCCATTTTATTAGAGACATTAATGAAAAATTATCCGCGTGTTGTGAGTAGAGAAGTGTTACTTAATAAATTATGGGATAGTGAATCTTATGTTGATGATAATACATTAAGTGTAAATACAACACGTGTGCGTAAAAAGTTACAAATGTTGCATATAGAAGGTGCGATTGAAACAATTCGTAGTGTTGGATATAGATTTCATATTACTTGGGATAATGGTATAGAAAAATGATAAGGTTGTTTATACGTGATCATATACCACTTATTTGCTTTACCATAATTCAACTACTAGCTATATTTCTCGTATATTGGTTTGATGGGCATAATCATATTACAACGGCGTTATATGCAATGTTTCTAGGTGTTTTCTTTATGGGAAGTTATTTAATGTTTCGTTATTTTACACATCGTTCTTTTTATGAGCGCTTAGCAAACCCCATGCAATCTTTGGATGAATCTGTTCAAAAATCTGATTTTGCAGCTGTATCGGCTGCTCTTCAAGAATTACTTGAGGTGCAATATAGACATTATCAAAATCAGCTGCAAATGCAAGAGAGAAAAAATAATGACCATTTAACCTTTATGAATCAGTGGATCCATCAAATGAAAACACCTTTATCTGTAATAGAATTAATTACACAGGATGAAGTAGATTCACGTTTTGAAAGTATAAATGAGGAAACTGATCGATTAAAAAAGGGATTAGAAATGGCTCTGTATGTCGCACGTTTAGAAGCGTTTACACAAGACTTTTATGTAGAAAGGGTACAACTACATAAAATAGTGAATGATTCGGTACATGAACATAAACGATTCTTTATCCGGAATTTTGTATATCCAGAGCTTGAAATTGATAAGGATATTACTGTAGAAAGTGATGTGAAATGGTTACAATTTTTAATTGGGCAAATACTATCGAATGCGATTAAATATTCATCAGGAAGTAGAGAAAAGATTAAAGTGAAAGCTTGTAAGGAAGGTAATACCGTTATACTTGAAATTGCTGATAATGGCGTAGGTATACCGAAGCAAGATTTACCAAGAGTCTTCAAACCTTTCTTTACAGGAGAAAACGGTAGAGGTTTTAAAGAATCAACAGGAATGGGGCTATATCTTGTATATGAAATTACAAAACAATTAGGTCATAGTGTAGAGATTCATTCAGAAGTTGATAAAGGTACGGCAGTACGAGTAATATTTTTTAATGTGTAAAAATTGATCAAGGCTAAAGAACTTTGGAGATAAGTTTTTTAGCCTTGTTTTGTATTTTTTTTAAAGTTTTCATATGAATAAACGATACAAATTAGTAAAAATTAAAGATACGAGCACATGAAATTGTAGAAATGAAAAATAATGGTTTTTGTAGTACAAATAATAATATTTACGCATACAGTATTATCATGGTACAATATGGTTACTAATGACGGAAAGGAATGATGGGTGGACGATGATTAACTAATCTTATTTTTAAATGTTGAAATTCAATAAATTTCAATTTCTAAAAAATAGGATTAGTCTGCCCAATTTCCATAGAACGGTATTGCTATTTATGTTACGTAATAGCTTATTTGGGTGTAAATATTTTAACGACTAATCCTGCCAAATTTATTTGGGAGGATTTTTTTATTCTCCCTTAATGAAAGGGATCGGTATTATGAAAGAACTATTAAAATTAAATGATGTTTATGTTGAAATAAAAGAAAATATGTTGTTAGAGAAAATGAATGTGACAGTAAAACAAGGGGATGTTATCGGATTAATTGGTAAAAACGGTGCTGGTAAATCAACGTTACTTCAATTAATAAATGGAAAGATTGAGCCTTCAAAAGGGATTGTTGAATGGCAGCAAATGAATATGACAACCGCATATGTTGAGCAAGAAATAGAATCTTTTATTAGTAATGATGTAATTGCAAAAGAAGCAGAACTTCTTGCGAAATGGGGCGTGCCAACGAACGATTTTCATACTTTAAGTGGTGGTGAAAAGCTGAAAATTCGATTAGCAAAAGGATTTGCTGAAAATCCTAATGTCTTAATATTAGACGAACCGACAAATCATTTAGATGAGATCAGTACGGGATTTCTCATTAAACAAATAAAAAACATGAAAGGTACAGTTATTGTTGTATCGCATGATCGATATTTTTTAGATGTTGTCGCAACAAAAATATGGTCAATTGAGGACAAAAAATTAATTGAGCATAGTGGTAATTATACGAGCTACATGAAAGCACGTGAGCAAAGAAGGAAGTCGCAGCAGCGTGAATATGAAAAGCAGCAAAAAAAGATAGAACAAGTAGAAACACATATAAAAGAATTGAGTTCATGGTCACAAAAGGCACACGCGCAGTCTACAAAACAAGAAGGTGTGAAAGAATTCTATCGTGTAAAAGCGAAGCGAATGGATGCACAAGTGAAGTCAAAACGAAAACGACTTGAAAAAGAGCTGGAGAAAGCGAAAGTAGAACGTGTGAAAGAAGAGTATTCAGTTGAGTTTTCTATTCAAGCGAACAAAAAAGTAGGAAAACGTTTTTTAGAAGTGAAGCAATTAAAAAAAGACTTTCATGGGAAAGTATTATTTGAAAACGTTAATTTTACAATTCAGCACGGTGAGAAAGTTGCGATTGTTGGACCAAATGGTAGTGGGAAAACAACATTACTGAAGATGATTATGGGAACGGAAACTGCTGAAGGAGAAATATGGATTTCACCTTCAGCAAACATCGGCTATTTAACACAAGAAGTTTTTGATTTACCGCTTGATAAAACACCAGAAAATTTATTTTTTAAAGAGACGTTTGAAGAAAGAGGAAAAGTCCAAAATTTAATGAAACATTTAGGGTTCCAGGCGTCTCAATGGAAAGAGCCGATTGAGCATATGAGTATGGGAGAAAGAGTAAAGTGTAAGCTAATGGCTTATATTTTAGATGAAAAAGATGTACTCATTTTAGACGAACCGACGAATCACTTGGATCTACCTTCACGTGAACAACTTGAAAATACATTAGCTGAGTATAACGGAACATTAGTAATTGTATCTCACGATCGATATTTTCTTGAGAAAACAACTAACACAAAACTCGTGTTTTCAAACAATACGATACAAAAGCAGCTAGAAGAACCTACTAAAACAAGAGATGATATTGAAGAGCTACGTTTAACGTTAGAAACAGAGAGACAAGAAGTATTAGGAAAATTAAGCTTTTTAACTTCTAAAGACAAAGAATATAAAGCACTGGATGAACGGTTTATGGAACTTACGAAGCAGATTAAGGAGCTATAACGTAAGTAAGGGGGATTAACATGGGAGAAGAGAGATTCACTAAGTTATTTAAAATAGATTGTAGAGATATATACTTGCAAGAGTTTACTGTCAAAGATGCAGAGAGTATTTATAAAATAGCAAATCAACCGGAAATAGCAAAATTTTTACCAGACTGGAAATCAACGAAAGAACAAAGGGTGGATTGGATTGCAGATTATGAAATACCAGCAAACAAAGCATTTCTTGATGCAGTGAAAACTACGAATAACATAGATAATCATATGTTAAAGCTAGGAATATTTAAGAAAGCTACAAATCAACTCATTGGATGGTGCTGCACAGGTATGAAAGAAGAACTCGCTTCACCAAACAGAGAGATAATGTATGCTATCTCAAATGAATATCAAAATCATGGCCATGCTACAAAAGCGACTAAAGGTTTAATTGACTATTTGTTTAAAGAAACAAATTTAAATGTCCTTAACGCAATTGCTTTAATTAACAATGTAGCATCAAATAAAGTTATTGAAAAATGCGGGTTTATTTATAAGAGCCAACAGAGGATAGAAAATCAAATATATAATCATTATATATTGAGAAAATCTGAGTGGATAAAAATATAACGTTTGGTAGTAAAAGACCGATAGCAATCGGTCTTTTCTCATTTATATAATAAAGATTTATTATACATTATATTTCCTACTACTATACAATTATTATAAGATAGTTATGCGTTAATTTTAGTTTGAAATAATTATGTTGTCAGTTTTTTTAGAAATCTTACAAGCGTGTAAGGTAAATGAAAGATGAATCAATATGAGCTGTAAGGTAATTCATTTACACTTTATAGTGAGTAGTGGAAATGAAGGGAGAATATACATGGAAATTTTACAGGCTAAAAGTATTAGTAAAGTATATAAAGGGAAAGTACCTTATAAAGCATTAGTAGATATTGATTTATCAATTCAAGAAGGTGAATTTGTAGGAATTATGGGTCCATCAGGTAGTGGGAAAACAACGTTATTAAATATGGTATCTACTATTGATTCTCCATCATCGGGAGAAATATTTATTAATGGCACAAATCCTTTTCAATTATCATCAGAAGAATTAGCGTTATTCCGCAGAAAACAATTAGGATTTGTTTTTCAATCATTTAATCTTCTTAGCACACTTACTGTAAAAGAAAACATCGTATTGCCGATGACTTTAGATGGTGTTTCCGTGCAAGAAATGAACAAGCGATTGGAAGAGATTGCAGAGAAGTTAAATATTACAGATATATTGAATAAAAGAACGTTTGAAATATCAGGGGGACAAGCTCAAAGAACAGCAATCGCTCGTGCGATCGTTCATAAGCCGCAATTGTTACTTGCAGATGAACCAACAGGGAATTTAGACTCTAAATCTTCAAATGATGTAATGGAGATGCTTGATACTCTAAATAAAGAAGAAAAAGCAACGATGATGTTAGTTACACATGATCCGTATGCAGCGAGCTTTTGCAGCCGAGTAATCTTTATTAAAGATGGTCAACTATATAACGAAATTTATTGTGGTGAAAGTAGGCAAACTTTTTATCAAAAGATTATGGATGTCCTTTCTTTGTTAGGAGGGAAAAGGCATGACTTTTCGTCAGTTCGCATTTAATAATATTTTTCGTAATAAGCGTACATATGCTGCCCATTTTTTAAGTAGTGCATTTTCTATTATGATTTTCTTTACGTATGCTCTTTTATTATTTCATCCTGATTTACAAGGTGAGTTGAAATCGACAAGTGCAACAATAAGTGCATTTGGTACATTGGGATTTTCAGTTTCGCAAGGATTGATTTTTGTATTTTCATTTTTCTTCATTTTATATTCAGTTAGTTCGTTTTTAAAAACGCGTAAGAAAGAATTTGGCGTTTTATTGATGCAAGGTATGTCAATGAGACAGCTTAAGAAATTATTATTAATTGAAAATATGTTGATTGGACTTGGTTCAATTTGTATAGGGATTTTCATTGGACTCATATTTTCTAAACTAGTCTTATTGATAAGTGCAAGTGTATTAATGATTAATAATGGTTTACCTTTTTATATACCAGTGCGGGCTGTATTATTAACAGTTATCACATTTCTTTTCTTGTTTTTAATTGTTTCATTATTTACATTTAAAATGATAAAAGTAACGGAACTTGTGGAACTTATTCGAGCAGAGGAAAAGCCAAAACCTGAACCGAAATCTTCAGTTTTATTATCGCTACTTTCTTTAATTAGTATAGGGTATGGATATTTTTCAGTATTTCGCTTCATACCAAGTACCAATTTTATTACGCTTGGAATAGGTGTGCTCCTAGTAATTATAGGAACGTACTTTTTATATACACAGTGTAGCGTGTATATATTGCGCCTTGCTAAAAGGAGGGACTCTTTCTTTTTAAAGAGAACAAATATATTAACATTTTCTGAATTAATTTACCGTATGAAAGATAATGCAACGATGTTTTTTATAGTATCTATTGTTTCAGCAGTTGCATTTACAGCAATTGGTACAACAGCCGCAATTGGAAATAGGGATTTGGTAAGGATGACAAATCCCTATACATTTTTGTATGGAAGTCTTGAAAATGACAAAGTATTGAATAAAAATCTTTCTATTATAAAAAAGCACCTTTCTGATGCTAATATTCCGTATCGAATGGCTTCATCTTCATATATATACACAGAAAATGGCGTAAATGTAATGAAGTTAAGTGAATACAACGATCTTGCTAAAGCACTAGGTTATCAACAAGAAACAATTGAAAAAGAAGATGAAATTTTATTAATTCCTGGAGTCGTATCACAAAAACAAGAATTTAAAAATGGCGAGTATAAAAAGAATATAGAAGTCATTCAAGGTGACTGGACAAAGACATTTCATGTGAAAAAAGCTGTAGAAAATTTAGTTTTACCACACGATTCTAGAACTATTTATATCGCTGTTCAAGATCAGGTATATGATGGAATGCCTCTTACTAGTGACCCAGTTAATAAAGAAATTCCATATCGTACTTACGGATTTGTTGTAGATGATTGGATAAAAACGAAAGAGATTTCCAATCAATTAAAGAGTATATTCGATAAAGATCTTAGGGACAGAGATTTCTACTTTGAAGCTTTAACATTAAACTTGTTGGAAGCAAAGCAAAAGAATGGTTTATTACTTATGGTAAGTATTTTAGTCGGAATCGTCTTCTTTACATTCGCTGCTAGTTTTATTTATTTCCGATTATATACAGATTTGGATCGCGATCAGCAGCAATATAAAATGATTTCGAAAATGGGATTAAGTAAAGGTGAGTTAAAAAAAGTTGTAACGAGACAGTTATTATTAATGTTCTTTTTACCAATTGTCGTTGCAGTGATTCATACTGTAGTCGCTTATATAGCATTACAGCAATTAGTCGATTTTTCTATCATAAATAGCTCTATCGTTATTTTAATTTCATTTATATGTATACAAGTTTTATATTTCTTTATAACCCGTTGGCGTTATCTGCAAAAGCTTTATAAGGTTATGGAGCAATAGAATTTATTAGTTTGTAAGACTACAATAAAGTATGTAGAAAAATGAACTGTATGATGAAAGGAAACGAGATGAAAAGAACTTTAACTATTTTTATGTTAACGATACTACTATTAATAAGTTTTAGTGCATGTTCTAAAAAGGAGAATCCATTTCCTGCAAACGGTGTATTAATTATTGGAGATGAAAATAATATTTCACCAATTATTAATCGTTATCAGGAAATTACGAAAGAAAATGAAGTATTTTCTGTGAAAAAAGGGGAAGTTGGAAATGGAAATGTCTTAATTTTAAATGAATCTACAGCACAAGCATTGATTAAAGAAAAACTTTTTCGAAAACAAGATAATGGCTCCAATTATATTATAGATACGTTACCGAAATTCCCAAAAGAAGGAGCACTATTATTTACAAGTGAAGCCGATAAGACTATGAAAAGTATTAAAATAGGAGGGGAAGAGATTCCTGTTACATACAATAGTGATGCTTGGATAGGCAACAATCGTAAATATTCAACGGAATGGTATATGATTATAGCAAAAAATAGTGTGTATAAAGAAATAAAGGCAAATGAAATGAAAATGCATCTTCTTCATTTGAAAAAATCTCTAGGTGACGAAAAACCTAAAATGTCAACAGATAATACATTGATTAATGAAAATGTCAAAGTAAAAAAGTTAATTAAAGGTTTGGAAGGAGAAGTATCTTTTCAATTCGTAACGATTGGCGAAAAACCTTAAAAAAGAGTTCGAAGTTGATAAAAATTTCATCAGTTTCGAACTCTTTTTAGTTTATAGACAAATCAATTATTATGCTTTACATTACTTCATTTAATCGAGTTTCGTTTGTTTCCTCAATCCCATTTGAATTTTGAACTGAATTATTTTGGGCTTCTTTTTCTTTACGAGCCTTTTGTAGCATTTCAAGGATGATCCATAAAGGAACACCTTTATCCTTTAACATCTTCCATAAATCTAATTCATTAAATTTATGCTCAGGCTGTTTCATTTCTTTTTCAGATGAACGAATATCAAACTTGATAGGATCATTTACTTTCTTACTTTCAAGTTTACTAGAAGGGATAATATTATGCTCAAGAGTAGATGGAGTTATTTTAGTAGGTTGAGATAATGTATGAATATTTGATCCGATTTGCATGCTTTTTCCTCCTTTTCAAGCAATGAGATTAGTTTTCTTATGATTTTTAAATCTTTTTAACATGAGGAAACTATATCTAATTATAAATCCTAATAAATAGATTTACAAGTTATATTGTAAAAAGTAAATATTTACTTGAATTAATATTTATCAACATTTGTATATGTTTTCTATATATACAACGTATATAAAATACTTTACATTATGTTTAAGTTGTTAAATTATTCTGTTAATTTTTTTAAAAGAAAAATGTAAACGTTTTATTAGGGGGAGAAAGTATGGGGAAGTTATTTTTAAAAATATGTTTTTTTGCATTAGTGACCGTATGTTCATTCGCAGCGAAAATATCATACGCTGAAGAGAGGCAGCAAAATAATTATCCTATCATATTGGTGAATGGATTTGCTGGATGGGGTAGAGAAGAAATGCTTGGCGTAAAATATTGGGGTGGTGTTTATGATATACAGGAAGATTTGAAACGAAATGGTTATACGGTACATACCGCAGCTGTTGGACCTGTTTCTAGTAACTGGGATCGTGCATGTGAATTGTATGCACAAATTAGCGGTGGGACAGTAGACTATGGTGCAGTACATGCTGAGAAACATGGACATAATCGTTTTGGCAGAACTTATAGTGGTTTTGCGCCGAATTGGAGTGAAACAAATAAAGTTCATTTAGTTGGACATAGCATGGGTGGACAAACGATTAGAACATTAGTACAGCTATTAAAAGAAGGGAGTTTTGAAGAAAAGAATTATGTGAAAAACGACCCAGACACCAAAATATCACCACTATTTGAAGGCGGAAAATCATATGTTCATAGTGTTACAACATTAGCAACCCCTCACAACGGTACAACACTTGCGGATGGTAGTCTTCTACTGCCGTTTGTTAAAGATTTACTCATTACAGCTGCAAGCTTTGGGGGAAACAATAATTTATCATTATATGATTTTAAATTGGATCAATGGGGTATAAAGAAGAATGCTGGAGAGTCCTTTTTCCAATATAGTAATCGTATTCTAAATAGTTCACTTTGGAAAAATACAAAAGATATAAGTCAATGGGATTTAAGTACAGATGGTGCAAAGGAGTTAAATAATTGGGTAAAGACGCAACCAGATGTGTATTATTTATCCTATAGTGGACATGCATCACAAGCAGCACCTATAACAGGTTTACATTTGCCTCATATAACGATGAATAAAGTGTTAATGGGAAATGCATTTTTCTTAGGTTCTTATGCGAGATATGAAGAAAACCGTCCGCTAGTTGATACTTCTTGGTGGCAAAATGATGGTGTAGTAAATACAAATTCTATGATTGCACCATCTTCTAATGTTACTGTAAATAATAATGAGTCATTACAGATTGGAAAATGGAATCATATCGAAACGAAAGCGAATTGGGACCATCTCGACATGGTAGGGTTAAGTGTTTCAGACTCGATAGGTTTTTCTAGCATTCAAGAGTTTTATAGAACAATTGCTGAAAAGCTATCACGTTTACCGAAATAGGTAATAATAAAGCGCTCTCGATGGAATTCGAGAGCGCTTTATATTATATTGAAAGAGGGATTTGGTAGAAAAATATGGGGGGATATTATGAAAATTCAAGTTGTATTATCAGGATACGGAACAGTAGGCAGAGAGTTTATAAAATTATTAAATGAAAAATATTCATATATATATGAAACATATGGGATTCAATTAGTTATAAGTGGCGTATTAGGGAGAAATATTGCAATACATAATGAAGACGGCTTATCACTTCATCATTTATTAATGTATGGTGGCGGTACCGCTGCAATTGAAAAATATTTAGAGTATCATCCGAAGGAACGTGCAACAACTAGCATAAGTGGTACTGTATTGGTAGAATCAACAGTTACAAATCTTAAAGATGGAAATCCAGGGAAACAATATATGAAACAAGCGATTGAGAAACAGATGGATATAGTAGCAATTTCTAAAGGTGCGCTCGTTACAAACTGGAGAGAAATAAATGAAGCAGCAAGAGGCGCAAATGTACGAATTCGATATAGCGGTGCAACAGCCGCTGCACTACCGACACTAGATATCGGACAATTTAGTTTAGCTGGTTGTAGTATTGAAAAAATAGAAGGAATATTAAATGGAACAACTAATTATATTCTTACGAAAATGTATGAGGAAGATATGACATTTGAAGAAGCACTGAAAGAAGCACAAAATAAAGGAATTGCTGAGACAAACCCTATATTAGATATAAGTGGTTCAGATAGTGCGTGTAAATTGTTACTTTTGACAAACCGCTTAATGGAAACAGATAAAACACTTACTGATATACATATAAAAGGAATCGAGCACGTTACAAAACAGCAAATTCGAAATGCTAAGGAACAACATAAAATTATTAAATTAATAGCATCAACATATAAGGATGAGGGTGGCAATATCAATTTAAATGTTGAACCGTGCGAAATAGAAAAAAAACATCCGTTAGCAAAAGTAAATGGAACTGAAAAAGGAATTACGTTCTTTACAGATACGATGGGACAAGTTACTACAATTGGTGGGGCTTCTAATCCAAGAGGCGCTGCAGCTGCAGCTTTAAAAGATGTAATTAACTTATATCGAAAAGATTTGTAAGACCGTACCGCCCTTTATAAAAAATACATATGTCGTGGACCTTTTGAGAATGAAATAAATATGCAAAAATGATTGCAGGGGGGAAGAAATTGTTTAAGGATTTTAAAGTTGTTAAAGATCGTCCCGTTTATATTCAATTGAAAGATTATTTGAAGAAGATGATTATGAAAGGGCATTTGCTCGGGGATCAAAAAATTCCATCAACAAGAGAACTAAGTGAATTACTAAGCGTGAGTAGAAACACTGTACTCGCTGCTTATGCAGATTTAGAGCAAGAAGGACTCATTTATGCAGTTAAAGGAAAAGGGAACTTTGTTGCGAAGGTGGATATATCTAACACTTCGTCTGTTGAAATAGATTGGAAAAATAAACTTAATACAGTGACCGCATTAGCGGATGAATTAGATTTAATGAAACATGGTGTTCGTTGGGAAAAAGGAATGATTGTTTTTAATAGTATAGCCCCGGATGAGAAGCTATTTGATGTTGAAAATTTCAAAAGAGCTTTTCTTACTCGTATGTCCATTGAAGGGGACATCGTATTGAACTACGGATATGCAAAGGGATATAGACCGTTAATGAATTATTTACTTCATTACATGGAAATGAAAGGTGTAGACATTTCCAATAAAGATATTCTAATTACAAATGGATTTACAGAAGGATTGGATATTGTACTTTCTTCTTTATCAAAAAAATCCGGGCGTGTCATTTGTGAGAATCCAACTCACCACGCTGCACTTAAGCTTTTCCGCTTACATGGACTTGAAGTTCATGGGATTGATATGGATGAGGATGGTATTGATACGAATGAAGTTGAAAAAAGCTTGCGTGAAAAAGATTTTGATTTTGCTTATTTAATTCCTTCTTATCATAATCCAACCGGTATTGTTACGAGTTCAGAGAAAAGAACGGAATTGATGAGGTTATTCTCAAAATACAACGTTCCTATTATAGAGGACGGATTTAATGAAGAACTACGTTATTCAGGTTCACATTTAGCTCCATTATTAACTTTTGCTGGAGCTGGCAATAATGTGATTTATATTAGTAGCTTTTCAAAGGTACTTTTCCCTGGTTTACGTGTAGGCTGGATTATTGCAGATAAAGAGCTGATTCATTATTTAGAAAGCGTAAAAAGAGCAAGAACGATTCACACATCTACGCTAGATCAAGCTGTTCTGTTTCAATATTTACATGAGGGATATTTTGAAAAATATTTAAAAAAGGCAAGATCTGTTTATAAGAAAAAATATGAGTTAGCTGTCGGGACATGTAACCAGTACATTCCTTTTAAAAGAATGACTGGAGATGGTGGACTTCATTTATTTATAGAGCTAGAAGAGCATATGAACGCCCGCACACTTTTACAAAAGTGTTATGAGAAAGGCGTTACGTTTTCACCTGGAGATGTTTTTTACTCTGATGGAGAAGGAGCGAACACTTTCCGATTAGGATTTTCGCGCTTGAAAGAAGAAGAAATAGTTCGGGGAATTAAAATAATTGGTGATACATTAAAAAATGAAATTTGGAGTTGAGAAAATGAAAATCGGTGTTATTATGGGCGGGGTATCGTCTGAAAAACAAGTTTCAATTATGACGGGGAATGAAATGATTGCTCATTTAGATAAAAATAAGTATGAAATAGTTCCAATTACATTAAATGAAAAAGTGGATTTAATTGAAAAAGCGAAAGACATTGACTTTGCGTTGCTCGCGTTACACGGAAAATACGGAGAAGATGGGACAGTTCAAGGAACACTGGAGAGTTTAGGGATTCCTTATAGCGGAAGTAATATGTTATCTAGCAGTATATGTATGGATAAAAATATTTCGAAAAAGATTTTACGTTATGAAGGTGTAGAAACACCAGATTGGATTGAACTTACAAAAATGGAGGATCTAAATCTTGATGAGTTAGATAAGTTAGGATTTCCATTAGTAGTAAAACCAAACTCTGGCGGATCGAGTGTCGGAGTGAAAATCGTTTATAATAAAAATGAATTGATCTCAATGCTAGAAACTGTATTCGAATGGGATTCTGAAGTAGTAATTGAGAAGTATATAAAAGGTGATGAAATTACATGTTCAATTCTGGATGGAAAACAGTTACCTATAGTTTCAATTCGACATGCAGCCGAGTTCTTTGACTACAATGCAAAATATGATGATACTAGTACAGTTGAGGAAGTTATTGAACTTCCAGCAGAAATTAATGAACGTGTAAATAAAGCGTCACTTGCTTGTTATAAAGCATTAAAATGTAGTGTTTATGCAAGAGTTGATATGATGGTGAAGGACGGAATTCCATATGTAATGGAAATTAATACATTACCAGGGATGACACAATCAAGTTTATTGCCAAAAAGTGCAGAAGCAGCGGGAATTAGTTATAGCAAACTATTAGATATGATTATTGAAACATCATTAAAAGTTAGAAAAGAAGAAGGGTTTTAAGGGAATCATATAACGAATTCTTTTGATAGTTTCACGAAGTATGCTATGATGAATACATTATAAAAACAAAATATTTATCCACTAGGGGGGCCTTTTATAGGCTGAGATCAAATGTGATTTTGAGACTCTTAGTACCTGATCTGGTTAATGCTAGCGTAGGGAAGTGGGAAAGACGTTGCTATTTAATGAGTAAATAAATACTGTCAATTTCACTTTCTTTACGCCTGTAAAGAAAGTTTTTTTATTTTACAGCTTTAATAATTGTGGATAAATACTTATATTTTATACATTATTGGAGGGATTTAAATGACTTTTTCACAATCATTACGTAAAGAAGTAGATTCAATTTGGGAAGCGAGTTTTAACCATCCCTTTGTAAAAAAACTTGGTGAAGGAACGTTAGATTTAGCTAGTTTTCGCTATTATGTGCTTCAAGATTCATATTATTTGAGTCATTTTGCTAGAGTGCAAACTTTAGGAGCTGCAAAAGCTCTTGAATTAGAGACGACAGCTCGTATGGCACACCATGCTCAAAATACATATGAGGCCGAGTTATCTTTACATGAGAATTTTGCTAAAAAGCTAGGGATAACAAAAGAAGAAAAAGATAATTTTATTCCTGCGCCAACTGCATATGCGTATACTTCACATATGTATCGTGCTGCCTATGAAGGACATTTAGGAGATATCATTGCAGCAATTTTACCTTGTTATTGGTTGTATTATGAAATTGGCGAACGCTTAAAAGAGTGTCAGCCGGAAGAGCCAATTTATAACGAATGGATTTCTGCTTATGGATCTGATTGGTTCCGTACGCTAGTTGAAGAACAAATTACACGTTTAGATACTATCGCTGAAAAAGTAACAGAGGCAGACCGCAAGCGTATGAAACAGCATTTTATTATTAGCAGTCAATATGAATATTCATTTTGGGAAATGGCTTATACATTAGAAAAGTGGCCAGTGGATACAGACGTAAAAGACGTAATTGGATAAAGAATAGAAGTAATGTTATAGATAGGTAGGGATCATACCTATCTATATATTTTTTCTTGTTAAATTTGCATAAAGTCATTAGTGCTACGGATATGGCGAAATAGAATATCGATAAGTTAGCTCATTTAATTGTCTACGAATTAACTGGATAAAATTCTGTCACACTTATTTTACAATCAAAGAACGTAAAGATTGGTGGTATGAAGTTAAATAAGAAAAGAAACCGGCTCTGTTAATTGTAACGGATTTACTTTTTCTTTACGGGAATTTCTAAATCATCATGGAATGCTGTTCATACAATATGCAAATATGCATATTGTATCTTTTTGAGTTCTTTATGTGTTAAAATTAAATATAGGGATATGTAAATATAAAGAAGCAAAAGCAGGAATATCCAATGAATTTTGAGAGGTGTTATATGTTTACAAATAAGAAATTAATTCGATTTGGTTTATCTTTGTTTGTGTTTTTAGGGATAATTAATTTTACAATAAGCTATTTCCAAACATATCTTGAAACAGCAGCAGATATCAAATGGGTAATTCCAGAAATTTGGAAAACTATTTTGCTAGATGTTCCTCAAGGTATACTTGTCCTTTTAGGCGCAATTGCTTTATATGATTTCACAAAAGAGGCATCACAAAAAGACGCATCAATCTAAGTGTGTCTTTTTTGATTAGCAATTTCATAGAGAGCTTTGCTGGAGAAATAGAAAAAAAAGCCCTAATTAGGGCTTTTTTTTGTAGAAATTTCTTAACCATCATAGAAACCGGTTACTAGGAGGTGTTGGCATTTATAGTACAGAAAAATCTAAGCGGCAGACGGAAATATATAGGAAATGGCACCATAATTATTGAGAAATTAATTGAACTTAGTAAGTATAAAGATATGAAACTAGAATTTATATTTTTTAATTTTTATTTATCCCACCAATCGGG
Source organism: Bacillus sp. SRB3LM (assembly GCF_015712745.1). Lineage (NCBI taxonomy): Bacteria > Bacillati > Bacillota > Bacilli > Caryophanales > Bacillaceae > Bacillus > Bacillus sp. SRB3LM. Next base: position 48,300 of record NZ_VWVQ01000067.1, on the reverse strand, counting down.
CTGTCCGTAAAAGCCCGATTGGTGAGGACTAATTAAAGTTTCACTTTATCAATTAAAAAACATTAGTTTTATATATGTACGTGCCAACAAAGAATATAGCCATTATTAATGGATATATTCAATCATTCAAGTGAAAGAGTAACAATAAGATATATAGGTGTAATCAAGATGTGATGGATAAAGCAATGACTAGATTTAAAATCTAATCATTGCTTTTTTTATGGTTTTACTATCAAATATCTGTCTAGATTAGCGATTGATTTCTTCTAGCTAATGAATTTATTACAACTTTGTAAGGTTAATGTAATGTTAATCGATAGTAAATGAAGATGCTTGAGTGTAATTGTTAGTAACGGTGGTAAAATCCTTTATAACAACGGTTCCAAATTCCCCAAAAATAACGGACAATGGTTTCAAAACGACAATGATGGAGTGGAGAAGCTATGGTCAAGATTGGGGAATTTTTTATGATCAGAGAATTGGGTTCTGGTGCAAAGAAAGGATATGTTCCCAAGAAAGAATGAGGATTCCTACTGGGATCATTCTTTACGCTGTTAATCCAAATAATTGATGAATAAATTCTTTTTGATTTTGAACAGACTGATTCCGTAAATCAACCTGTTCTTTTTTTATCATATGCATGGCTTCTACTCCTGCAAGAATACATGTCGCTGTGGCAAAAGATTTAAATCCTAACATAGAGCGTACACGTTTTTTAATGAACCGGTGGTCTTGCTCCACTACGTTATTTAGATATTTTATCTGTCGAATTTGAGTGCCTAACGGCACTTTTTTCTCTTTTTTTAATTTGGTGATGGCAACTGGATAAGCAGGATTTTTATCAATTGTGATGGTACGAGGTTTTGAGACATGAAAAGACTGCAAAGCTTTCTTAAAGAATCGCTTTGCAGCCTTATGATTTCTAGTTTTGCTGAGATAGAAGTCAATCGTATTTCCCTTAGAATCAACCGCACGGTATAAATACATCCATTGCCCTTTTATTTTTATATATGTTTCATCCACTCGCCATGAATCATTTGTTTGTTTCAGATGACGTCGAATACGTTTATCCAGTTCCGGTCCGTATTGATAAACCCAACGCATAATCGTTGTATGAGACAAAGATAACCCTCGTTCCTTCATCATTTCTACCAAATCACGAAAACTTAAGTTGTACCGCAGGTACCAACGTACTGTTAATAAAATAATATCTGGTTGATAATGTTTCCACTTAAATAAATTTTCTGGGCCCATACTGATCACACACCTTTTTGAAGTAGTAGTAGTACCAGTATAGCCAAATTTAAAAAACACATTTCAAACATTTTGTTTTTTTTGCACCAGAACCATTTCTCTTATCATATGGTGTATAGAACCAAAATATATTTTGGTGTAAGTAAGAATGAAAACGTTAAAGAAAAGGAGGAGAATTTATGTCACAACCCAATATGCCGAATATTACCCCCAATATATCATTAACAAGAGATGATGTAGTCAATTTATTATTGGCTTCTATTGCCATGGAAGAAATGGGTTTATCCCATATTATTAACGCAGAAGGAGAAAAAATTCAATTTGCTTTAGGAACGTTACCAGGCCAAACAGGTCCGGCAGGTACCTTACAAGATATTTTAGCCGTAAATGAAAGTACGCAAAGCATGATGGAGACCCTTTTCAAAAAAGAAATGATGCTAGAATCTAAAATGAAAGCAGCTGCGAATATTCCAACATTACAAGGACCCACGGGTCCGACTGGTCCTACTGGTGCAGCCGGTGACGTTTTAAGTATAAATGGTGTTACAGCAGGACCTACCGGAAATGTTGTGTTAACAGCCAGTCAAGTAGGTGCTTTCCCTTATACAGCAGTTCCTTCCAATACAGATTTGAATACGTTGACAACACCAGGTGTCTATAGTTCCAATGGGGCAGCTGGTCCACCAGTTAATGCCCCTAATACCAATTCAATCTGGACTGTATATGTATCTGCGATTACACCAGGAGTGGGAAGTCCTTCTATTCTACAATTATTTATTTCAAATCCATCTATTTATGTACGAAGCCAGACAAATGGCACATGGAATCCATGGCAACAAATTGGGGCAACAGGACCTACTGGAGATACAGGGCCTACTGGAGATACAGGGCCTACCGGTGATACAGGACCTACTGGAGATACAGGGCCTACTGGAGATACAGGGCCTACTGGAGATACAGGGCCTACTGGAGATACAGGACCTACTGGAGATGCGGGACCTACTGGAGATACGGGACCTACTGGAGATACAGGACCTACTGGAGATGCGGGACCTACTGGAGATACGGGACCTACTGGAGATACAGGACCTACTGGAGATGCGGGACCTACTGGAGATGCGGGACCTACTGGAGATACGGGACCTACTGGAGATACGGGACCTACTGGAGATACGGGCCCTACTGGAGATACAGGACCTACTGGAGATACGGGTCCTACTGGAGATACGGGTCCTACTGGAGATACGGGTCCTACTGGAGATACGGGTCCTACTGGAGATACGGGTCCTACTGGAGATACGGGTCCTACTGGAAATACGGGTCCTACTGGAAATACGGGTCCTACTGGAAATACGGGTCCTACTGGAATATTAGGACCTATTAATATGATGTTAACACGAAATACAAATTTAAATAATGTAACTTCAAATACCAATTTACCATTAGATACTATATTGGTAAATAATGGAGGTAGTTTCATTACATTTAATGCAGGATCTGGTAATGTTACTCTATTAAATGGTTTTGTATATGAAATTTCGTATAGTTTTAGTGTTAGACCAACTAATCCGCCTGCAAATCTTTCAATATGTTTACGATTAGATACAGGTAGTGGTCCAATTAATATTCCTGGTTCTGGAGCCACTTGGGATGCAGTCAATAATATTATAAATAGCAGTGGAACAATACTTGTTGATTTAACAGGGGCAAACAATCCTGGAACTATAACGATGTTTAATCTATCAGGAACTAACAACTTTGTATTTTTCTCAAGTACAGTTGCTTATAAAATGAGTATCATAAAAATTTCTTAATTTAGATTATCATAAAAAATATATAATTTTATTTCTTGTATAATTTTTCTAAACCATTTAGACTATAAACAGTTCAATTAATATATAAACCTTCTTATTAATTAGAACGCATTAAAAAAAGTTCTGGTGCAAAGAAAGGATATATTCCAAAGAATGATGGGGATTCCTACCGGAATCGTTATTTAGCCTGTTAATCCAAATAATTGATGAATGAATTGTTTTTGATTTTGAACAGATTGATCCCGTAAATCAACCTGTTCTTTTTTATCATATGCATGGCTTCTACTCCTGCAAGAATGCATGTAGCTGTGCCAAAAGATTTAAATCCTAACATAGAGCGTACACGTTTTTTAATGAACCGATGGTCTTGCTCCACTACATTATTTAGGGTTCTGGTGCAAAGAAAGGATATGTTCCCAAGAAAGAATAAGGATTCCTACTGGGATCATTCTTTACGCTGTTAATCCAAATAATTGATGAATAAATTCTTTTTGATTTTGAACAGACTGATTCCGTAAATCAACCTGTTCTTTTTTTATCATATGCATGGCTTCTACTCCTGCAAGAATACATGTCGCTGTGGCAAAAGATTTAAATCCTAACATAGAGCGTACACGTTTTTTAATGAACCGGTGGTCTTGCTCCACTACGTTATTTAGATATTTTATCTGTCGAATTTGAGTGCCTAACGGCACTTTTTTCTCTTTTTTTAATTTGGTGATGGCAACTGGATAAGCAGGATTTTTATCAATTGTGATGGTACGAGGTTTTGAGACATGAAAAGACTGCAAAGCTTTCTTAAAGAATCGCTTTGCAGCCTTATGATTTCTAGTTTTGCTGAGATAGAAGTCAATCGTATTTCCCTTAGAATCAACCGCACGGTATAAATACATCCATTGCCCTTTTATTTTTATATATGTTTCATCCACTCGCCATGAATCATTTGTTTGTTTCAGATGACGTCGAATACGTTTATCCAGTTCCGGTCCGTATTGATAAACCCAACGCATAATCGTTGTATGAGACAAAGATAACCCTCGTTCCTTCATCATTTCTACCAAATCACGAAAACTTAAGTTGTACCGCAGGTACCAACGTACTGTTAATAAAATAATATCTGGTTGATAATGTTTCCACTTAAATAAATTTTCTGGGCCCATACTGATCACACACCTTTTTTGAAGTAGTAGTAGTACCAGTATAGCCAAATTTAAAAAACACATTTCAAACATTTTGTTTTTTTTGCACCAGAACCCAAATGACGTACCAAACATACAGTTAACTAAAAAATAATTAATCCAGCAAACATACTAAAATAAATTCTAATAAATATCTGTTTAATATCTATTAAATTTTTATTGAATATTTATTTGCAATAAAAATCCGAACTACCAACCTAAACAAAAAGGATGAATCTAATTAATATTCAAATTATATCTATAATATATCTATTTTACATTTAATTAATGCACAATTCTCTAAAACCCTTGTTTCCACTGCGCTTTTAAGTTATAATATAGTTAACAAATATAAATAAGAAATAAAAATTATAGAGGTGATGTATAATGACAGATTTAAAAGGGGAGAATCTTCATATAGACATTGAAGGTGATATTGGGAACGATTCTTTTAAAGGTTATATCAATGGTGAATACATAAAAATGAAAAACGTATATCAAAGCGTTTACTCGATGCCCAATGTAACAGAAACAAATACTCAAAAAAATGTAATTAATTTAGTAGACAATATGTTTGTAAATATTGCTAGTAAATCAATCAGAAGATCTGGGATGTACTTTATTGGGAATCGAGCGATGCTAACAGGGAAGAACCCAAAAAACATGAACATTAAAGTGGGCCAAAAATATAATGATGATTTGCCATTAATTAATATGCTAGGACTAATTGCAAATAAATCAGTCCAACTTGAGTGGGAAAAAACAGAACAACTACCACAATCAATTAATGTGACTGTTGATCTTATTTCCGCTATTCCAGCAAGCCAATGGACACCAGTAAATGCTAAGCACCTAGAGCAACGTTTTACTAATTCAAATCATGTTGTAATTGTTTATGTGGGGGAAGAACAAGTAACAGTCAGCTTAACATTCAACAGTGCAAACATTACCCAAGAAGGTATTCCTCCTTTATACGCAATCCTTGAAGGTGAAAAAGATATGTTTAATGACTTTATTAAACTATATAAAGACAAACTTGAGATAGCAACAGTAGAAAAGACATTCTTTAAGAACAAAAAAATCTTACATAGTGACATTGGAGATGGAACGACTGAGTATATATACACAGTTGGCGTAAATCCAATTATTGATGCTTGTAGTGGAGAAAGACGTGGAGTTGGGCATGCTACAGAAGAAGCTGTTAAGCTATTAAACCAAGATCGTGGAACAAACATTAAACGTCAACAATTCTCACAAATCCTTCAAGATCAAGATCATAAATACCATGAAGAAGCAACTGGGTTCTTTAATATTACAAAAGTGGAACAGGCTGAACTTATCTTAGAAGATACCAGTGAAAAATATGTAAACAATACAGCTAGTGAAGCTGAAATTTTATGTGTATACGGTGGGGGAAGTATTACTTTTAAAGATGAGTTATATGATCAACTATTAGAGTATTGTGAGCAAGTTGGTATGTACTTGTTATGGATTCCAGAAAAATATGCTGTAGATATGAATGCTAGAGGAATGCAAATAATCAAGAAAATTCTTACTCGAAAAAAGGTGAGATAGTATGACTGACAAAAAAAGGGAATCTTTCTTTTGGAATCTCAAAAAAATTGAGAATGAGGAATTCTTTAAATGGTTTGAATCTCAAGGGAATATAGCAGATTCATTATATAAACTTGTCTGTTACTTCATTGATAAACATGGCTTAAAAGATGTTGGTGATTATAAAATTCAGCAACAAATGCAAAGAGAAGTCTTACTTCAAGATAAAGATTTTTTAAATGAGGTTAAACGGGTCCTATTAAACAATTCAAATTTCATTATCAAAAATGATAACCAAAAAATTAAATCTCCTAGGGAAATAATTGAGGCTTCTGAGGAGAAGTCCGATAGTGAAGACGTGAAAAAAGCAGATGTTTCTAAATCTGAAACAAATGTTTTGAATGATGAGTATGAAGACCTTGATACAGCAAGTTTATTTGGTAATTAATGCTGTCAGCCTAAAAAAGAGTCCTAAAAATGGTCATCTCCCTGTCAAGTAGACAGTAATAAAAAGAGTATTATGCCACGGCCTTTTCCCGATATTCTATCGGGGAAAGGCCGTGAAGTTTTTCTTGGAATCTTTCTGTATTATAAAACTGAATATATTCTTGAATTGCTCGGTAGGCCATTTCATATGTTTTTGGGCGCACTAAATACAACTTCTCTGTTTTTAAATGTGAGAAGAATGATTCGATACACGCATTATCAAAACAGTTTCCACGTCTAGAATGACTACCGACAAATCCTAATTTCTCTAACTGTTTTGCGTAGGATTTAGATGTATATTGAAACCCTTGATCTGAATGGAAAAGGGGCTTAGTAGTTAATGACTTCCCTTCTAATTGACGTAATGTAGTTAAAACCAAATCTAAATCATTTCTTGAAGATAGCTTCCAGGCAACAATTTCATTGTTGTATAGATCTAACACAGCTGACAAATAGGCAAATTGTTCTCCGATTCGTACATAAGTAATATCTGTTACGAATTTTTGGTTTTGCTTTTCAGCTTGAAACTCTCGATTCAAATGATTTTTAAATACCACAGATGTTTTTCTTCCATAAAACGGACGTTTTTTTCGAATGATAGATTGAATACCCAGCTCTCTCATAAGACGACGAACACGTTTATGATTCATTACCATTCCTTCTCGAGCCAAAGCACGAGTCATACGTTTATACCCATAGTAAGGGTGCTGACGATGAATAGATAAAATATGTTCTTTATGCCACCTATCCCTTTTCTGACGTAAACGCTGCACGTTATGATATTTCCGCCATTTATAGTAGCCAGCCTTAGAAACTTCCGCGATTTGAAGCAACCATCGGAGTGGATAGGCTTGGCGTAATGAATCGATAAGAGAAAATCGTTCTTTCTTTAGGACCATTCCTTCCCATGTAGATTTGGATTGCGCTTTTTTAAATACTCAACCTGTGCCTTCAAATAAGCATTTTCTTCTTCTAGACTATTAAAATTCTTTCGATTCCAGACACCACGTTGATCATCAAAGGACTCCCCCTGTTGCGCACGTTTTACCCACTCAATAATCTGGGCATCGCTCTTCACACCGAGTTGTTCACGAATTTCTCGCAATGATTTTCTCTCTTCTAATCGAAGACGAACTGCTTCTCGCTTTAGTTCTTCTGTATATTTTTGAAATGATTGTCCTTTTCTTGCCATAAAAAAATCCCCTCCAGATAAAACAGTATTGAGTCCATCATATCAGATGGACTCTTTTTTTACTGTCTACCTATAGGGGGTAATACCATATACCTCCAACTCCGTTTTTATGGGCTAATTTGCTCCTATGGCACATAGGAGTGCTCTTTTATCAGGCCCTTTCTCTCTGGAGTAAAACAGCCAAAATACAACAGATTATTTACATTGGCAAGGCGACTTCATATTATTTGAAGGTTGCCCGCACTGACAATTCGCGTTATTCGCAGATACGTTTGTCTGTGCTCCTAGAGAAGAGTCCGTTGCCATTATAGATGCTCCTGGTTGTGCGAGTGGAGTAGCAACCCCAATGGTATTTATTACTGTATCTCCACCTGAAACACTATGTGGTGTGATTTCTTCATATATCATTTCTTGTACTTCTACCCAATCTACCGTAAACTCTGCACCCTCTGATTGAATAATCAAATCCACTTGGCTCGTATTCGCATCTGGATAGAAATAGAATTCTTGGGTCATAAAAGTAGGTTGGGTGAAGAATAACATATGTCTTTGATTTCCTGGTGGCACAATGGAAATCGTTCCTTGTCCTTTGGCACGAACGCGAACACGATACTCTGTGTTGCCGCCCTCACTTGGTAAGGTAATGATTTGAGTAACTGTGCTATCCCAATTCGATAATGTCAAGACAGGTTTCCGATTACTGTCTTGTGGGAAACTCACTGTACCGGCTATATTCCAGTTTTGTGCTTGTTGAAGAAACAAACCATTTTGAACAATATTCCGTGCTTGTAGTTGATTCCAAGCGCGAAGAGCGGCTTGATAGATTGCTGCTTTTTGTTGTGCATATCGATCTTGCATTGGTATACCTGGCATAGATCCTTCTTGAGGAGCACTGTTTTGAAGTGCTGTTAAGTTCTCTATATCGGTATAACTTACGTTTGGTCCGATCGTTCCGCTCCAATTGGATGAATCGTACATGGCATTTAATTGATTTGTAGCCTGCTGTAAACCCGCAGTGATTTGTGCCTGTTGCGCCAAATAGGGTTGTAGCCATTGTTCCTCTTGGTTTTGTGCTTTTCTTATTTCTGCCGCAGTTAGTGGGCGTCCCTCTGTCAAGGAAACTTGACTTATTTTTGCGAATCCATTCGACGGTACGGTAAAACCAACTGTAATGCCTATATTCGCTTCTGGATGTAATGCACCTACATCAATTGGATATTGAAAGAAGTTTGGACTACTGTTAACACCTTCTACAGAAGTTGGCAGAGACGTAGAATAGGCTACATTCACGACTTGATTGACTTCATTTCCATAGCGGGAAGCCATAATTTGTAGAGAATCCGCTTGTAAGACAAAAACGGATAGATAATAACGTGTATACGGTTTTAATACTGATTCCGGTACAGTCTGATAGGCATAAGATGGATATACAAGGGAAGAAGGAGGTAACACCAGTTGCTGCCCCGCGTATTGTGAGTCTCCTGATGAGATGAACACCTTGCGTCCAAGTTGCCACCCTTCACCTGTAAAACTCCCACTGCGCAATACATTTTGTGATTTACTCAGACGTTTTGCCTGATTCACTTGTGTATTTAATTCCCGTTTTTCTATTGCATAACTATTTGGTAGAGATTGAACTTGTTGATGCACATAATCAATCCAGTAATCGGTCACACCGGGAGCTAGTTGATTCGGATTATCGGTCGAAAAAAGACTTTGTGTCATTGTACGAACTTGGGCCACATCGTTAGATGTAGTTACGATCGACGAAGCAACTTGATTCATATTTACCACCATATCATCACTCCTCTATACTTATTTTGAATCTATTAAATAGATATAATATTAGCACGCTGCTTTCGAGAGTGTGTAAAAAATTGAAAATCACCCAAATATCATTTGCTAGGAATGTCGAAATTCAAAGTCTGAAACATTAGTTAGTAGGTGGCTGGTCCGTACCTAAATAGGCTTTTGCACTACCTGTTATTGTTAAACTATAATCATGAGGATTATTATATAATATGATTGCATCAAATCCTGATGGGTCTGCGTATCCCTGGTTCAATACTCGATTTGCTATCCATTGCCCTTGTCTTACATACCACACTTGTAGTGGCTGTATTTCAGGAGGTATCTGATCCGTAGAAGAACTACCGGCTACATATGATTTATACTGTAACTCTCCGCTCCAAATAGTTTTAGTTTGTAAAGGACTAAGAGTAAATGCATCCGGATCCAAAAATGGAATCAACTCAATGCGATCGATAAATACTTGTGTGTTTGTTTCCTGTGGCTGTAAGGTAAGTGCTACTACCACATTTCCTGAAGGTAAAGTAAGAGGATCACCAGATCCGCCACCTGCAGGCCATGAGATGTCTTGGACTACATAATTTCCTTGTTGTCCCGATACATATACTTGATTTGGGAAGTTTGCTTGTATATTGGCATTTGTAGTACTTTTAAATCCCCATCCACCACCTTGAATCTGGCCACCATTTGCTACTACACTTTGCGTTAAAGATGCAGTAGTTGTACCAGCGTTTGCATAACGTACACGAACTTTATATTTTCCCGCTGTTAAGTTTGTTGCTGTTATCAACAAAGTATTTCCCGGAGTAAGGTTTACAGCATTCGCACCATTCACCCATTCTCTTACCACTACAGGACGGTTCCCATTCGTAAGAAATCCCTTTTCTGCCGGAAACCCTTTTCCAACGATATTTAGTGTATCAGGATCGATTGTACCAAAAACATTGTTTGGACTTAGACCATAGGGAACGAAACTCGCCATTACTCCTAATTTCCCAGATGCTCCCGACACATTTGTTTGTGTAAAAGGGTATAGTGCATTTATTTTTTGATTCGGTAACGGAGTATTACAACTCGCTGCATATCCAGAACTTCCATTTACACAATAGCTTCCCGGTGTACACGTCGCAGCATTACAATAACCAGGTGTAGCACAACCTGCTAAGTCAGCATTTTCTGTCGATAAGCTTTCCGCATCTACATAACGAGTATTTTGAGTAATCGCATTAATTGTCTGGACAGGGGCAATCGCACGATGATCCCAGCTGGTGTTATTTCCCGGATCATTATCCCCGTAGCGGTACGTCTTATTATTTGTATAATCTAAATAAAGTCCATAGGGGTAACAAGCATTATTAGGGTTGTATGTTTTCGTTCGAATGTACTGTAATTCTCCTGGAAAATACGAGATATCATTCAGGTTGATGGGTTGATGTTGATAACCATTGCTATCAAAAATATTATGAATAGTCGTAGTCCCATTATTGATTTGATCCTGTCCAACCATATCTGAAAAAATAACACGTGTTTGTTCTAATTCTGTTTGAGAAGTATAATCATCAGGATACATGGAAGGCCATGTTGCAACCATATCTAAGCCGTTTAACAACATTCCTCGAATATATACATTGTAGGCATTGATCGAAGCTTTATCAGATCCTAATGAAGGCATCCCCGATTTAAAAGCATCAAACACTTTTTGTGTGTTGTCATGAATAGCTGTCCGCATGATTCCTTTTATTCTAACTAGATTTTGTTTTTGTGTAAGCCCATCACCTTGTGTTTGATCTGGGTACACTACATTAATCCATTTATTTGCAAACTGGATAAAAGATTGATACGTTGATAATTGTACAGTTGCTCCTATAACAAAGAAAGGTATCGCAAGCGTGTCAAAATTTCCAGTGACCATTTGACTTAGGGCGATAATAAAAGCGGAATTAGCCGCAACAAGTTCATTATAAACATTTACATAATCTGAAGGGCTTGGTTGTCTTGGTTGTCTGTTTTGATCTCCTTGTACGCCAGTAAACTGCGCATCGACTACGGTGTCCGCTGCCTCGCTCGCTAATGTAAAAATAGCATTCAAATACCCCTGCCAATTATTTTTATCCTGATTAGATAAGGCTTGATTCAACTGTTTTTGAATTTCTGCATCAATCAAATTAATCAATTGTTGAGTATCATCTTTACTACTGTGTGGCCACAACCAACCAATCACCATGCTGAGAATTGGTGCTGCAACAGCAACGCCAGGAATTTCAGCGCCTAAAACTGTTCCTAATATTCCTATACCAGCTTGTAAAACTGCTAGATAATTGAAGCTTCCCCCACTCGCTGCTGAGAATCCGTTCTGTAGAACCGTTGTTAATAATTTGTCACTACCTGTTTTTTGAAATTCCACCCATGCTTCTTTTAGGGAAGTAATAAGGTCCTCAAAATCACCAAATTGACTCCCTGCAGTGCCCCTTGGCGGGCTTACCAGTACATTATAAGGAATAATGGATTGTTCTTGTAATGAATTCATAAAATACCCCCCTATAAAAATGGATTTGATATAGCATACTCTCTTTTCGAGACGGTGAAGAAACTCAGAACTTTATATGTTTTATTGGTATTATAAACATATTTTTTTGTGTAAATGGAATTTTTTGGGTTGTTATCACCATTTTAAGATATACGTGAAATACTCTGTTTATTCCTGTTATTTTCTTTATATAAAAAACTACAATGTTTTCCGTAGTCTGACAAAATTGTTCAAAAAGTAAAAGTATGTGTATATGTGAGCCAAAAAAGGGGAAATTTACATTCCAGACTTCTCTTTTTCGACGTAAAAGGAATTACATTATTTAAACATCAACCATATTATTTCGTACATAATCATAACCGAGGTTTATCTTATCTTTAAATTAGGATGTGTGCTCTGAACACCTGAATCAACAACTGCTACAAACCTCATTTTTTCCAATTGATTCGTTTGAGCCTTTAATGTAATTCCAATGGATTTGAATCCCCGTAAACACAGTACTCATAGGATTATAATCACTATGTGTAAACTGTGAATCGTGTCCATTGGCTTGAATGATTTCAATATTAGGTAAAACCTCAAAAACATTAATAATGGCTATCAAGCTTTTGCTTTTTACTTATGCCGTACGCTATCCACCTTTTTTCTGATGTTACATTAGACCATGATTCCATTCGGAAAGGAAGTGCAGTCAACATCTTCCTTTCCTTCTATGAGTGAGCCCTATACAGAGTTAGGAACGACAGAAAACCAAACGATTTTAGGTGTAGAACTGATTCCCCATTAAGAAAATGGCACAATGTTTTCTGTAGATACGTTAAAAACAGGAACCGTATTAATTTTAATAACGAGTAAACAGGTAGAGATACAACTTATTTCCTCATCAGGGAAGGTTTATAATAAACAAGATACATTAGTAACAAAGGGTCATAATATCTTTTTAAAGGGGTTTTCATTCATATGTTTCAACTAAAAAGTATGAAAGTGGGAGACTGGCAGATACGTATGAACACGGAAGGTAAAGATGCCTATTTAATGATGGTACGGTATCAACAATAAGCACCTTTCCATTTGAAAATACCCGCTAATAAAGCAAAATTAAAAATCCCATCTTTTGATAAAAAACTGTTGAAGCGGAGGTGGTCTCTATTATGATTCGCGTTGTTCATTGGACAGCTACACTGAGTTCATAATCTGATGGATTTCGACAAGTAGATACAAATATTTTATCTGCTACGTTACAGCATATAGAGCAATCGGATATATACAATCTTATAATTGATGTGAAAGGAATAAATAAAACAGGACACCCATATACATGTACAATTATACTTTCTATGTATATTGAAAAATAAAATATGTTTAGAATTCTACAAACAGAAAAAACGCTCTTATGAGCGCCCTTTTTCTGTTCGTTACTTTTATTCATTTTGAGGTGGTACAGTAAAACTGGAACACAGTATAGAGATAAATTATTCTATATAAGAGGTGTTTCAGATGAAAAAACAGTATGATGAAACATTTAAAAAACAATGTGTTGAATTGGTAATCAAAGAAGGGCGTACAATTTCCAGTATTCAAAGAGAATTTGATCTAGGACATGGGACTCTTAATTCATGGATAAAAAAATATTCTTCTCCACTTTTAGATAGTAAGGGAACTGATATGGCAGAACTACGTTCTTTACGAAGAGAAATCCAGGCATTAAAAAAGGAAAATGAATTTTTAAAAAAGGCGGCAACCTTCTTTGCCAAAAACCAAAACTAACACGTTTTCAGTTTATCAAACAATATCACCACATATTTGGAGTGCGCTGGCTTTGCTATCGATTACAAGTGTCTGCGAGTGGTTTTTACGACTATTTTCATCGTAAAGCCACTGAAGGTCAGAAACAACGTAAAAAGACAGCGGCTTATATTGTCATGCAATTTAAACGTTTAAAAGGTAGAATGGGGTATCGAAAACTGTACCGTTATCTTATAAATAGAGATGTTATGGTGAGCTTATCTCAAGTAAGACAAGCTTTATGTCGAGCTGGATTAAAGTCAAAAGTTGTCACGTATTATAAAAAAAGAAAGCAAGACCATTATACATTCCCAAATGTACTAGAGCGCTCCTTTAAACCTGGTAAGAAAGACGTTCCAACAGTTGTATGTGATATTACAGAATTTCGTTTAGTAAATGGATTGAAAGTGTATTTTTGTGCTGCATTAGACATTAGCACCCGGCGGGTGCTTGGTTACTCTTTGGATACTCACCAAGATGCGCAATTAGTAAAGGACACAATTCAGCAAGTTAAAAATGTTTATGGAAGTCACAAAAAGATTTTATTTCATAGTGATCAAGGATCCCAGTTTGCCAGTTATACAGTTACTGATTTTTGTAAGCAACAAAAGATTCAACAAAGTATGTCCCGCAAGGGGAACTGTTGGGATAACGCTGTGATCGAATCATTTTTTAGCATCTTTAAACGTGAATGTTTGCATGGAGAAAAACTGATTTCTCTCGCTCAAGTAACTCAGTTAGTAGCTGAATTTATTTATATGTATTACCATTCCATTCGTCCGCACTCATCATTAAATGGAATGACTCCGTATCAGTATTCAAAATCAATTGCATAATCTATTTCATGTTCCAGTTTTTCTTGACCAGGTCAGAAGGTGCAAAAGTAGAAGAACGTATTGAAGCAATTGAATATGAATTAGCATATAAGATGAATGATATGTACAAACTGAAAAAATTAATTAGTAAGTTTAGGGGATTGGATAATAAAATACTTAAAATGAAATATGTGGACGGTATGACGTTGGAGCAAATAGCTGAAGAAATCAGTTATAGCTCTAGCCATATTAAAAAGAAACATGCTGAAATAGTTCGTTTGATTAAGTTCGTAGAGCGAGAAGGTATCATTTAGGTTCACTCCTAAAGTGAATCGAAACTCTTGAAAATATCGATTATAGTAATAACATAAGGTTTTGACGAAAGGGTAACTGGTGCACGATTGCTCTTTTGGTACCTCTGAATTTGTTTCTTGATATAGGTAATAGATGCAGTTCTTTTTTTCTCTTTTTTTAGTTAGAGTCATTATAGGGAATACATTTATAGGAAAGGTTACATCCTATGCGAGCGAAAAATGATAGATTAAAGCAATGGAACGCAGATTTTCAGGCTATTCAAGAGAAAAAAGAAGGAAGAAAAGAAAAAGAATAAAAAATATAATATTCTGGGTCATACAGCTGACTTTATGAATAGAGAAGTATGAGGGGGAAGGTTTAATGGTTATAGATGGATGAAGGAATGAAGAATGCAAGAATATATAAGTGTGGTGGGTTATTTTAGATGAAAGGTATTCTGTGCATTCTTCAACCTTCTGAATAAAAATGGTAGGAAGAAGAACGAATATCATTTGGTGTGATACACGAGTGGGTATAAGCACATGCAATGCACCAATTTGATGGTAGGTTCTTCCTCTATTTGTATTATGGACTTTGAATTGGTGTTTAATACCAATAAAAATGAATCAATAAAAAAAGGCGAATGAAATCGCCTCTTTTTTACATTTACATGGGTACTAAGAAATGCAATAGAGCGTGTTCGTATACTATATTCTGTTCCTTTTTTAATTTAGCTTTTCTTTTATTATGTAAAAAACGAGTACGTGTGCCAGCGTGCCCGTTTTTTGAATTTACAGTCACTATTACTGTTATGTGTGTGAGTCATGAACAAATAATAGTTCGAAAAGTAAGGGTTCAAGATAATATATGTAAATGAGTTGGGAATGGAACCAAAGGACAAAGTTGAAATGGTGTTTAAAACCAAAAACATCAAGTATCCTCTCATGTGACATTGATACAAGCTCATTTTATGGTTTTATTTACCAAAAATGTAGAACTTTTTAAAGAGAGAAGCATATATTGAAGTGTAGGACAACACCTATTGGTGGTGCTTTTTCTAGAAACCTTCCTTTCGATATAGATTATGTAAGAGCGGCCATTCTTTGGTAGCTCTCTTTTTCTTTAAATTAAATAGATCCATGCTCATTTTGGATGGAGTATGGAAAATAAAAGAACAGCCAAATTATGTTGTGATACATAATCTGGCTGTTCAGTGTGTGAATAGATAGTGAAAAACATAAATACCTTCGTAGGGGGAAGGATTATGTTTGATTGTAATTTTATACTAGCATGGATTTGTTAATAAGGTCATCTAAGAAATGGCATGTAATAAAGGTAAAATAAAGTTGGATGAAGAGCGACTGTATGATGATAAAGAGGAACTTTATGAATTGAGATACAAGCACGCTCGTCATCCACCTAAATGGAAAAGCTGAAGGGGAACATATGTATTTGATGCCATAGGGTGTTGTAAGAATGAGATATGAAAAAGAGAGTATCTTTACATATGTTCTTTATTCGTATTCTTAGTATAGGAAGTGATTTGGGTTTTTATACCAATTGAGTATACGAGTTAAAGCATCCATTCGAGTGCTTTATTTTGGATAAGGAGTGAGAACAAATGAAACTAACTAAACAGGAACAGGCGGTTGCGATTGGTACATTCATTTCACTGTTAGGGCAAGAGCTTGTAAATGAGCGTATTGATAAACGACAACTAGAGAGTGTAATTCCCATTTTTAATGAATTGGAAGATAACACCACACCAAAGCAAAGAAGAGAAGCGATGGTTAGCTTGTTAGATAAAACTATGGATGAACTTCTGAAGGAATAATAAAAAAAGCACAGTTACCGTATCAATTGTGGATGATAAGTAACTGTGCAAATAGAGAAACAGAAAGGTTTGATATAACTTGTATGTGATATCAAATATGATTAAGAGATTATTATTATAACATGAGGAATATACAATGGGATTGATAAAAATGTCCTTGACAAGGACAAAATGAGAGAAGATACCCCAGTATGGATGGAAGTCTATTTCCTGTTAGGAAACCTAAATATGTAAAGAATGGAAAAGGAATAAAGAACGACTGTATAATTGTAACAAAAGAAAATATGGTTTAGTTTTAATGTGAATTACATAGTACGTTCCTTATCCTTCATGGAGTGACTGAAAGGATGAAGCACATACATATTCATACATTTCAAAGATGTAGAATAGCTAATTGGGGTCATTCAATGTACAAAGCCGTAGTGAAAGTTTTTCATCCACTCTTATTATTTGTTAGTTTTGGTTTTGTATACCAATAAAAATGAATATAAATTAACAAATGCCCAAATGGTATTGAAATGAGAACAGATACAAGGAGTGGAGAAGATGGAACATATTGAAACAGAGGTACAAAAGAAAATTGATGCGCTCGGTCTAAGTCCTTTGGACGATATAATTTATCATAGATATTTTAAAAATCGAACGGTAGTAGAAATGGATGAACTTCAGTTTAAATATTATAAAATGTATGGGCAACAACCTATGTTCTATTCAATGACTCATCTTATGGATTCGACAATAGAAGAATTAGTAAAGAATGATGAAAAGAATCAAAAACAATTCAATCCTTCCTTTTTTATGAGGTTAAAAAGAAGGGTTGATAGATGGTTGTTTAGAGGAGTAGTTCGAAAGTAGAGTGGTAAAGAGAGAATGAGAGAATATAAAACAAAACAACAAAAACGTAAGTTCTATGACAGTAGGGCATGGAAACAATTGCGAGAAGAAGTAAAAAAGCGAGACAATTATGAGTGTCAGGAATGTAAACGAAATGGTCGTGTACAAACTGATACCAATGAGTACAGTGAGCGTGCCAAGCGTAAGAAGATTCAACTCGTTGTCCATCATATAAAAGAACTAGGACATCATCCAGAACTTGCATTAGAAATAGATAACTTAGAAACAGTCTGTGTGGATTGCCATAATAAAGAACACGGTAGAACATTCAAAAAGAAACCGAACAAATGGGAAAACGATGAAAAGTGGTGAAAATGATTCAGGGATAAGGCCCCCCAGTTCGAAGGTTGGGCTTTTTTTCGTCTAAGGGGCACCGGAGGAGGGGGTTAACTGTCAGTTTTTTTTCGAAATTACGCACGTTAGGGGGGTGGGTAGATGGCTGTTAGTATTGTGAGGTTAAAAGAACAGCTCATGAATAGTATTGATATTACAGATTTAGTCGAAGTTGAAAAAGTAGAAAGATATATTGATCTGGTCAAAGCATTTAGAAAAATAAATAAAACCATTAATAAAGAAGGCGAGTCTGTAACAGTAAAAAATGCTTCCCAAGTGTTTGTTAAAGCCCACCCTCTTATAAGTGAGAGAAACAAAATTAACAGTTCTTTAATTGCTTTAGGAAGAGATATAAAGTTTGTCCCTAAAGTTGGTGCTTCTAATACGGGATACAGTCCAAGTGATTTAATATGATTGGGCAAAAGTATGTAGATGAATACATTGAACTTTATAGAAGTGGAAAAATAAAATTCAATAAAGAAAGAGAACTGTTAATTGACTATCTAGAAAAATATGTTTTGAACAGAGATGATTTGTATTTTGATGATGAAATGATTGAGAAGTGTATCCGCTTTGGAGAGAAATGGTACTTTCCGTTACAAGCATTTCAGAAATTCTTAATAGCATTCGTTTTTTGGTTTTATAAGAAAAACGGACGTGTATTTTATCGGAAATTCTTGTGGATGCTTGGGCGTGGTGGTGGTAAAAACGGATTAATATCAGTCATCATTCATTTTTTAATTAGTGAAATGCATGGTATTACCGAATATAACATTTCTGTTGTTGCAAACAGCGAAGAGCAGGCGAAAACTAGTCCAGATGAAGTTCATAAATGCGTCAGACGAAATGACATATTGCAACGAGCATTTAAAACCACATTAACTCAAACTGTTTCTAAAGCTACAGGAAGTATATTGAAGTTTAGAACGTCTAATGGAGATACAAAGGATGGTTTGCGTGATGGCGCGGTTGTATTTGATGAAATACATCAATATGAAAGCAATAAAGATGTTCGAGTCCACATTAGTGGATTAGGGAAAAAGAAGGTTCTGGTGCAAAATTTTTAAAATATTTGAAAACGATCTTCCCAACTTGGTCATACTGGTACTACGACTTTAAAAAAGGTGCGTGATTAGTATGGAAAAAGAAAATATGTTTAAGTGGAAACATTATCAACCGGATATTATTTTGTTAACGATACGTTGGTACCTGCGGTACAATCTTAGCTTTCGCGATTTGGTGGAAATGATGGAGGAAAGGGGTTTATCCCTTTCTCATACAACGATTATGCGTTGGGTTCATCAGTATGGGCCAGAGTTAAATGAGCGTATTCGAAAACATTTGAAGCCAACAAATGATTCCTGGAGAGTGGATGAAACATATCTAAAAATCAAAGGAAAGAAAATGTATTTATATCGTGCGGTGGATTCCGAAGGAAACACAATTGATTTTTACTTAAGTCAGAGACGAAATGCAAAAGCTGCCAAACGTTTTCTAAAGAAAGCTTTGGCAGCTTGTCATGCGAAAAAACCTCGTACAATTACGGCCGATGGCGATAAAGCTTACCCAGTTGCGATATGGAAATTAAAAGAAGACAAGTACCTACCACACGATATTCCACTTCGTGTGAAAAAATATTTAAATAACATCATTGAACAGGACCATCGGTTTATCAAAAAACGCATCCGAAATATGCTTGGATTAAAATCATACCAAACAGCTAGAAAAATGATAGACGGAATAGAAGCTATGTATATGATCAAAAAAGGACAAACTTATCAAGGGGCGAGGTCTGTCCAAAAACAGAATATCTTTATTAATCAACTGTTTGGATTAACAGCATAAAAAAGATTCCGGTAGGAATCCTAGCTTTTTGTTTCATTTATCATTTATTTGCACCAGAACCAGAAATACCAGGTACAATTAGACAAGCGCGTCGGTATCGTATACGGAAAAATGGAGAAGAATTGTTTGGACATTATAGAAAGAAACATCCGAAATTATTTGATAAACAAAAGTTATACACGTATGAAGAGTTGAAATATCGAGCGGTGAACTATTGTTCGTCTCATTTGGTGATTCATCTCTAATCCAGATAGGTCACTATGTATGCATTATGTTCTGAAAAACAGATAAAACGTCTATTTTTTGTGAAGAATAAAAAACGACTGCTCAGATTTATTTTTAACGAAAGAAGACAATCAAGAGAATACATTTCTATGTAAAAAACGTTAAACGCAATTAAGAAAAAACAAGCTGATTATGCAGGGCTATATGTATGTTTAAGTAGTAATGCAAATAATTTCACGTATCATTCGGTATAATAACCAATTATCACCACCAAATATTCATCAAGGGTTGCGTCCTCTCTTCCGTATCCGCTACAATAGAGATAGAATACACACAAAGAAAGGTGACTCACGCTATGAATCAACCTTTAGTCAATTTACGAGTCGATTTTGCTTTCAAGCAATTATTTGGTGTACAAGGTCAAGAGGAATTACTGATTTCTTTTTTAAATGCAATTTTGCATGAATCCTTATCTACACCGATTGTATCCTTAAAAATTGAAGACCCACATTTACATAAAGAATACGAAGAAGATAAATTATCCATACTAGATATATTAGCTACACTTCAAGATGAGACCAAGGTAAATGTGGAAATCCAGTTACGAAATACACAAGAGATTGTAAAACGTTCCCTGTATTATTGGAGTAAACTGTATACATCTCAATTAGAGCAAGGAATGCCTTATCGTTCTTTACGAAAAACGATTGCGATTAATCTATTAGATTTTGATCTCTTTCCTCAATATGATGATATGCATACAGTCGGACAATTTTGGAGTCAACAACACAAGGAAGTGTTACTCGAAGATTTGGAAATCCATTTCATTGAAATTCCGAAATTGCTACAGCAATGGAGAGAAGAAAAAATTAATCCGTGGGAAAATGAATTCGCTCGTTGGTTACTTTTACTACCAGCGCATGAAGATGAACATTTAACCCACACGTTGGAGGATATAGCCATGAAACAAGATCCAATGTTACAGAAGGCAATCCACAAATGGGAAAATATGAGTCAGAGTAGCTCTTTCCGTCTCGCATATGAAGCACGGGAAAAAGTGTTATTTGATGAACAAGCGAAATTAGCACATGCTCGTGAGGTTGGTATAGAAGAAGGTATGGAAAAAGGGAAAGTAGCCGAAAGACAACAACTTATTCGTGGTATGCATAAGAATAGCATGAATATTGAAGATATTGCGAAGTTTACAAATATGGATATGTCAGAAATACGCCATATTTTAGACAAGTAAAGTGTATGATACATTTTTTTAAAAAAAGATGGTTCTTCTGGGATATCTGTACCTGAAGAGCCAATGCTTATAAAAAGAATGAATATTCAGATAAAAAACATAAATACCTCTGCAAATGCTATACTTAACTGATACTGCTCCCTGATTTGTATAACAAGTCAGGGAGATTTTCGTATGCTTCATGTTATACGATTCTTTTATCAGCAGATCCCTATATAAAAAGTATTAATTTGAAAATAAATATATTTTCGATATTATTGCATAAGAAAGCTCTCCTTTTCGAATTATTTTCCAGGCGAATGTTGATTTTTCATATTCTACATAACTCTTGACTAATAAATGAGAAAGGAATCCTGTTCTTTTTATGACTTCCTATGTAGACATATTTTGAGGTGGTACAGTAAAACTGGAACACAGTATAGAGATAAATTATTCTATATAAGAGGTGTTTCAGATGAAAAAACAGTATGATGAAACGTTTAAAAAACAATGTGTTGAATTGGTAATCAAAGAAGGGCGTACAATTTCCAGTATTCAAAGAGAATTTGATCTAGGACATGGGACTCTTAATTCATGGATAAAAAAATATTCTTCTCCACTTTTAGATAGTAAGGGAACTGATATGGCAGAACTACGTTCTTTACGAAGAGAAATCCAGGCATTAAAAAAGGAAAATGAATTTTTAAAAAAGGCGGCAACCTTCTTTGCCAAAAACCAAAACTAACACGTTTTCAGTTTATCAAACAATATCACCACATATTTGGAGTGCGCTGGCTTTGCTATCGATTACAAGTGTCTGCGAGTGGTTTTTACGACTATTTTCATCGTAAAGCCACTGAAGGTCAGAAAAAACGTAAAAAGACAGCGGCTTATATTGTCATGCAATTTAAACGTTTAAAAGGTAGAATGGGATATCGAAAACTGTACCGTTATCTTATAAATAGAGATGTTATGGTGAGCTTATCTCAAGTAAGACAAGCTTTATGTCGAGCTGGATTAAAGTCAAAAGTTGTCACGTATTATAAAAAAAGAAAGCAAGACCATTATACATTCCCAAATGTACTAGAGCGCTCCTTTAAACCTGGTAAGAAAGACGTTCCAACAGTTGTATGTGATATTACAGAATTTCGTTTAGTAAATGGATTGAAAGTGTATTTTTGTGCTGCATTAGACATTAGCACCCGGCGGGTGCTTGGTTACTCTTTGGATACTCACCAAGATGCGCAATTAGTAAAGGACACAATTCAGCAAGTTAAAAATGTTTATGGAAGTCACAAAAAGATTTTATTTCATAGTGATCAAGGATCCCAGTTTGCCAGTTATACAGTTACTGATTTTTGTAAGCAACAAAAGATTCAACAAAGTATGTCCCGCAAGGGGAACTGTTGGGATAACGCTGTGATCGAATCATTTTTTAGCATCTTTAAACGTGAATGTTTGCATGGAGAAAAACTGATTTCTCTCGCTCAAGTAACTCAGTTAGTAGCTGAATTTATTTATATGTATTACCATTCCATTCGTCCGCACTCATCATTAAATGGAATGACTCCGTATCAGTATTCAAAATCAATTGCATAATCTATTTCATGTTCCAGTTTTTCTTGACCAGGTCAAAATATCTTTGCATCAGCAATGGATCGCATGCTCTTTCTCTCTGATATGCAGCTAACCTTTCAACCCCTCTACGAGTTCCCGGTCTTCTCGCCTTTTTCATCCATTCTAAGGAGTAAGAAATGTCACTAATCATATCAGTGAGAATCTTTACATCTTCCTCTTTAGCATCCTTCTGCGCTTCTCTCAATTGCTTTAAAACCGTATTATATTGTTTAATCAAATCCTGCATAACCTATCCCTCCTTATAAACAAAAAAGAACACCGTATATAGACTGTGCTTCTCTACATAACAGTGTTCTTTTATTACTTTCATATTTAATTTCTACGCTTCTCTCACTACACAAGTGAATTCCACTTATACAGTCAGAGAAACGGAAAACCGTTCCTCATAGACACAAATCGGTAAGTGTAGCTGATGCTTCTAATTAGTTTGGTAAAGTTCAAGAGAGAAATAAAGTGTTGAGGTGCCCCACGCCTCTTTGAACCGAGGAAAGTATGATTAGCAATTGGACATTCGGAAGGAACATCCTCGGCTCAAAGAGAGGTGTAACCCTCTCCCCCGTTGGTCGGACCCTTACTTACGTTTATTCGTGAGTAAACTATAATTAATTGCCCTAGCCCGAGAAATTTAGATAAATCAAGAAACAACATACAGTACCATTTCCGTGGCAGTTCTTATTACATTTCCAATGATACAGGTACACTACTAACATTTTTTATCAATTTTTTATCAAAAAAATCATTTAATTAATGAATCTTATGTAACAAATTACATATTACTTCTCTTCATCTTGGTTAAAATATTTTAGATATATGTACCTAATATCCTCATAAAATCCTATTAATTCTTTTAAATACTTCTCTAATTCAGGTAATGTCATAAGGTCTTCTTTTCTCAATAATTCAAACTGCATATTTAATTCGGAGTACGTGTGCTCTTCTGCAGAACTTTTACGTATTAACTCCAAATAGCCATGAATCTCATGTTCATAATAAAAACAATCTTCCTTCAATTTATCTATTTCTTGTTTTCGAATACTAGAAAAAGCTCTACCCCAGAGAGCTGCTGTTTTACCAGAACCAGCAGGCATTGTTACGAAACTTTTGTATTCCCTCAACTCATCCGTTACATCTGTTGAAACTTTTCCTTCTGTATATAAATCTATAAAATTACTTGGATGTAATATCTTTAAAGTTTTTCCGTTAGTCTCTTTATAAAATTCTTGAACTAATTCCCTCTTAGCCCCTAAGACATTTTTCTTATTATCTGTATAAACCCAATCATCTTTATTATCAAATGTAATAAAAATCACATCATCCTTAATTTGACAGATTTGTAACCAAATGATTAAATCCCCGTATTTATTTAGCCCTTTTGCTTTATCTCTAAACCCTGGTGGTATGTTTTCTTTAAATCTTTGCTTACCCAACTCTTCTAACCGAGATTCATTAATTTCTTCTCCTTCATAATATGCCTTTTCCAATATTTCCTTATATTTAAAAAGGATTGGATCATCATCTAGGTAGTTACTCATTTTTGAAACAAGATTTTGTAATTCAGCTTTAAAATCCGTTCCTACTTTTCTAATTTCTTTGAGTTTCTCCCTTAAAATTTCTTGAGATTGGACAACTTCTCCTATATGACTAGTTTCCAATACATCTATAGCAGGCAAGATTTCATTTAATTTTTTTGGAGTTGTAATATTAGAAATCTTTTCTAAGCTACCTATGAAATCTTGTAGGTTACAAGCTATATCTTTTATACGTTCAGGTCTATTTTCATTAAATTCCCATATAACATGTGAGGGGATTTTTAAACGTTTTGCCTCAGCTAATTCTTCTAACATTTTTAAGATAGCTTTAAATGTAACTGGTTTAGTTTGATAAGCTGATAGCAAAACATTTGTATCAACCACAACTTTTGCAGTTTTGATCATTTTATCTATATGTTTAGTTTCTAAAAATAATTTTTCTAATTCATTTTGCATGAGTAGTTCTCCTTTTTATAAAAATAACTGCTGTAAGTGTACTAAAATACAATCCTTATATATTCTTAATTTTATAAATGGTTTCATTACCAATCTTTTCGATTTCAATCTTCCCTGTATCTTTTAACACCCTCAAAGCTTGTTCCAACAAAACTTTATGGATAATTTTTTTGGTGTTATTCCTAATTTTTTGATGTATTTCTGTAAAACTCAATCCTTTAGGTTCATCAGCTAACAATTCATATACCAATTCACTTGTGACTTTGTTCCTGAAGCCTCTCTGTAATGGCAGATCTTCTAAAAAAATCTTAGATTCATTATTTATTTTAGAGCTGATATCTTGTGTTAAATATGGTACTGCTTCTTCTAACAATTGTTGCAATTGCTCATTTGTGGGATCTAATTGTTTTTCAGGTGTACCCGCCCCAATGTCTTTTACAAAATCCCCCACACTCTCTCTAATTACTGATTCTAGCTTCTCAACATCTAACTTTTTAACATTTTGATCAACATTATCTATCTTATACTCCATTGTCTTCAATGTGTTTTGCATTTGTTGATTCAGTCTCTGTGAGTCACTATCTTGTTTTAGCGCAATAAAAATTGCTACTGAACCCAAAGCAATCGATACTGCACTTGACATGATAGAAAAATTCGTTTCCATCCCTTTTGTTTTAGCAAACCACAACGAAAGTATAACAATAATAATTCCAATCAAAATCCCAACTAGCCATTTCCAATCTTTATCTGTCCAATTTTTTTCTCCCATGTCACTTTACCTTCCTTAACTAGAAATATAAAACATATATATACATTTTTTTCTACAAAAAATACTATCACAAAATAAAAAACATCGCATCCCATACAAATTCTTCAGTGTTAGCATTCAATAATTTTAACTAAAATTCTATTTGACTTTATTTGCATAAGTGACTCTATTACATGCGGCATCCATGTGATTTAATTGTAGAAGCCTACTCACCCGAATACGCCCTCAATTGCTCAATAGCTATCCCGTGTGCATGTTTCTCATTATCTATTAAAGTTACTCCCCTAGACATAGCACTCCAAAACTCATATCCACAATCCTCCATCCACCTATAAACTTCTGTTGTATATAAACCATCTTTTCGTTTTATTATTTCAACTTTATATTGCTTACTTGGTGAAAAGTATTCTTTCAAAACTTGTCCCATATAAATTCTCTCCCAATAAAAGAGACTGCTATCCCTAAAACAGCAGTCTCTTTAAATCTTTTATTTATATTTTAAAACCTTATCAAATACACGCTCCAAAAACCTTCTTTTATTAAAGATTCTTTCAACCCTTTTAGATGTTCTTTTAAA
Organism: Bacillus sp. SRB3LM; assembly: GCF_015712745.1. Lineage (NCBI taxonomy): Bacteria > Bacillati > Bacillota > Bacilli > Caryophanales > Bacillaceae > Bacillus > Bacillus sp. SRB3LM. The sequence continues at coordinate 22,264 of NZ_VWVQ01000067.1, read as the reverse complement.
ATGATCATAATGTTTTTTCGTAGTTTCTAATCCTCTCACCATTACATATAAACTAGCATAAAAACCAAATAAGGATTTTTCATTTATACCAAAAAAATCAATAGGACCAATTATAAAGCTTAATCCCCCTATTGATAATGCTAAGAATCCTAAGCCAATCTCAAAAATCCCATAAAGAAAAGTCGTATTTGGATTTTGTTTTAGCCTATACAAATTGATAGCAACCACAAATCCCCAATAACTAAATAATACCCAAAAGAACATCGCCAATAGAGCTTTATTACCTATTGTCATATTAATATTTAACATTATAAAATAAAATATTTCTTTAGTACCCAATAAATAAGCAAAAACTATAACTACATATAAAAATATAGCTAATAAAACTGGAAATAAATTATTCACAAAAAAACCTCTTATACTCATTTTCCTTGTTGGCTCGTTCGGCTCTTTTTCGACTTCATTCACTTTAATATCCTTATTAAGACTTTTAACCTCAGCTATTACTAACTCTTTTGCTATATTTTTAACAGCTGTTCTAACTTCAAACTTAACTTCATCACGTACTTCATCTAAAACTTCCTCCAAGATTTCCTGAATAACCTTCTTACTCATAATAAAACTCCATTCCTCTCGCCTTTCTATTTAATTAAATGGGCACATAAAATTTTAACAATATATACACATATAAAAATATACAACAAAAAATAAAAAACCGCTATATTAAGCGGTTCTCATGTTTCTACCTCAATTCCCAACCTATAAGCCAATTCACACAAAGCCTTATTTCTCTTCCTATAATAATCTGGCTGTGACATATTCAATATCCTACACATCTTTACCCAACTAGGCTTCTCTTTCCCTAGATAAGCTAACTCAATAAGTTGCTTATCCCACGCATCCAGCTTCCCTACACCTTTTCTTATTTCTAGAATATAGTTAATCCGTTCTAGAACTGTTTTACTCATGCCGATCACCTTACCATCTTGTACACGCTCTATATTCCTTTCATCTATACTTGATAAAAATAGATGATACTTTTTCAAAGCCTGAAGCACATTCTTTTTCGTCTGCTCTTTATTAAGAACAGGTAGGGCAATATCCAACATACTCTCACTCCTTCACCATTTTCAAAAATGTATCCAGCGGCATAACTACTAACCACGGTTTTCTATCAGCCTTAATCGCTAATGCATCTGGCTGTTCACGTTCATCCTCTAACCAGTTATATAACGTCTTGAATCCTTCTTTCCTCGCTTTTACTTCCCATTCAAGACCTAAACCCTTCACATCATTTGAATACCCGTCCATCGCACCAGAAAGCGGTACACGAGCACCTCCTATTAAACTAGCAAATTCTCTTTCACGTCTCATTCCTTTATCTCTTTGACTTTTCCCCATTTATAAATCTCCATTTCTTTAAAAAAATTATTTTGTTACAATTTTTATCTATTCTAAACAAGTAAGTTTTGTATAATGTTATTAATGACTATATTGATGTAACCATAAGGAGATGTACTAATTTGTTTGTATTTTTTATTGGGATACTAATCCACATTTTAACTTCCCCCATAATGCTTATTCCTGCATTATTTATTATCTTTCTGATATTTCAGCATAAAAAACAACTTAAAGCTCAAAAGATTTATATGGAACAACTTCGCCAATCTAGTATTAATCAAATTGATCAAATGAATGGCCGACAATTCGAAGAATACTTAAGTTCTTTATACCAATCACTCGGATACCAAACAGAAGTTACCAAAGGTTCTGGTGATTTTGGAGCTGACTTGGTTTTAAAAAATAATGGTACAAAAATCGTTGTACAAGCAAAACGCTATAAAAATAAAGTCGGTATTCAATCAGTACAAGAAGTCGTTGGAGCTAAAAGATATTACGACGCTGCTCATGCTTGGGTTGTAACTAATAACTATTTCACAGAACCTGCACGTAAATTAGCACACGCAAATGATGTATTACTTATAGATCGTGACCTATTGATTAAATTAAGTGCGCAAGTAAATCGAGAAAAAGCACCAACCCGTGCTGAAAGATATATATCTAATTAATTTGGACACTCCTGTTAGTGTCTTTTTTTATAACCTTTTCGCTATCTCATACACAACATCCACAGTTACTCTATAACCAGTTTGTTTATACAATCGACTTTTCAATGTAACTATAGCCGCCTTATCAAAATATGTAATTTTGTATATTCTGTACTTTCAATTTTCGTACATGCAATAATTTATTTATAAAAATACAAAGCATTAATAAGGATGATTTATATGAACAAATTCCGGAAAAAGGTAATTAAATCTTTACAAACATTTTGGGGATGCTTAGCATTCGGTATGTTAATGTTTGCTATCTTCTTAATTATGGATTTAACAGATACACATTTAAATACATTAGGCTGGAGAGACTGGCTAGGTTCTGCAGTAGGTGCAGCCATTTTATCTGTTGGAATGTTTACTTTAAGTAAATTGGATTTAAAATAAATATTCCGTCAATACTATAGATACACCAGTCTCCAATTCCCCTGGAGATGAGCAGTTAACTTTTGCTAGCTGCTCTTTTATTTGTAATCTTGCTAGGCTTCTGTTACTTTCCACTTCCGAAAAACTCGCCTGCCCACTTTTCAACTTTTACAACTTCTTGCCTTAATTGCTCTGCCAACTCTGCGATTTCAGCTTGAGCACCTTTCCCTTTTCGACGCTTATTATAAAAATCTAAAAGTCCCCTCAAGTTAACTGTTAAGACTAAATTAGTTGTTGCTGCGTTTGGCAGTACACTGCGAGCATCCTCAGCAGGAATTCCTAATGTTCTAAGCAAATCATAATCACTTTGTATTTTGTACATCATTTCGTTGTAAGCTTTAACTACTTGTTCTCCTTTTACTTTAACCGTTTCAGGCACTACAAAATCAAATCCACCTATCTTATCATCGCTTCCCATGCGTACATACCTTTGAGATTGGACTGAGTAACTGAATCCTACACGATGACGTGTTAACTGTGTAAGTAATGCTCTGCTAACTCCTTCTACTGCGAAGGTATATGTTAGATGCTCCAGTGTTGAAGTATGCCCCGAACCTACAATATGTCTAATGAGCCGATCTACTTCTTTTCCACCTTTTCCATCAGTTGCTTTTCCTTTAAAGTACTTCTCACCCTCTAAATCTACGATCCTACTAGGTTTATTTGGCGAGTAGCACGTACGAATTGCTGATAAGGCTACCACTTGTCCATGAGTAGGATCAAACCCTTCCTCCCCAACACCGGATACAAGAGATAAATAATTAACAAATTCCTCAGATAATTGCGTATGTGCTAGTAGCTTTACATCCATATTTAAATTCTCCATTTCTTAATAAATTTGTAACCTCGTTAGACAAGTTTTTCATAATAAACCTTCAATTTTTACTATCGCTTCAAATATTGGATAAATCTGCTGAGGTACAACAGCATTACCCAGAAACCTCAATCTATCTTCGTCCAATCTTGTGGCAGTCCCATCATCCATTCCACAAATCGCGGGTTGATTTTCTTCCCAATATGTTCTGGAAAGTGTTCTCCGATTGATCCCGGTAGTGTTTTCCCATGTTTCCCATTTGCTTCTGAAGGGCACAACTCTCGGATCGGTTTGTAATTTTGACTTGTCGTTGGAGTGGCCAACAATAAATGTCCGGTATCTTTGATGCGGCGCGCCGACACTGACAGCCGGAAATACAAACGTCCTTGTCGAGTAGTTTTCTTCTTCCAAGTCGGAGAGCACGGTGTCCAAGCCCATCGTGACGTGTCCAGCAACATTTTCTCCAACAAACCAAGTGGGCCGGAGTTCTTTAATAAGTCGGAAGACTTCTGGCCATAACCATCTTTCGTCTTCTGCACCTCTTCGCTTCCCAACAAGACTTTCCCCCTGACAGGGATATCCTGCTGAAATAACTCCAATTGAATCAACGTCAACACCTCCATCTATTAATGATTGTTTCGTAAGTTTATATAAATCCGGGAAAATAGGAATGTTAGGATAGTTCTTTCTAAGTACGCTTTGATTAAATTCTTCTATTTCACAAAAGGCTACTGTTTCAATCCCAACCCAATCCGCTGCCATACTTATTTCTGCAATTCCAGAACATAGATCTAGCATTTTCATACTCTACCCACTTTTTTAGAATTTTTTGTTTTTTAGTAGTTAAAGCTTCTTCCAGATGATATACTCATATTATCCTCTAGACTTATTTCTATTCTTGGGTTTACTCAAGGATAGGCTAAAAGTGTAAAGAGGGGGTGTTTTTATGGAAATTCACATCAAAATTTCCTATAAGACAATGAAGGCTCTTGCCGGAATTGTTTTAGCAATAATCGTTACTTTCCTATAGGAGAGTAACGATTTTTGTTTTTTACAGCTCTTGCACTTTTTAATTCTTATTTCCTACTAAAATAAAATTTTTGTTATAAATCTTGATAAACAATCTTAATTACTAATAATCAACGCTTTTTCCCGTATACACCTTTTCTATAAAATTCAAAGTTAATTAATATCCGTTATCCTGTCTCTCAAAGTTTTCCGCATTCTTCTCCTTATACGAATCAATAACGTCCTCGTAGGTAAATCCATACAAATAGCAAATACGAAAGAAGATTCCAAATGCTCGTCTTAAATGTCCCATTGTTGTAGTTAAATCTCTGTACTGACACCATGCCCTTTTTGCAGTCAACACATCTTGCATATACCATTCGAACAACATATTTACATTACTTGTATCTTTTCTCATAATTGATTGCATACTGAACGATGGAATAAGTTCATGCCTCCATGTACATTTATCTAACTCAATTACAATGTTCATAAGAAAATGAAGACCATCAATTAACTCTTCTAATAGTCCATTCTTAGGAACTCCAAATCCTGTACTCCACATCTTAAACGCTCGAGTTTCATTCCATGCTTCACTGATCTCCACTAGTAATGCACGAAACAACATATCCATTTTGTCATTTCCTTTATATCCAATTCGTTTATCCAGTTCTTTTTGCATTTCAAATAGTTCTGTAATATCAAAGTTTTGTTTCTTCTCTTCAGATGTAATTGTGTGTAACTGAATCATTATAAGTTCACTCCAAGTTTGTATTTTAGTAAGAATATAGTCACACCGATTAAAAGCCAGCTGACTAAAATGATTGCCATTTCCTTTTTAAAACTCACTCTTCTCCCTCCAACATTTCCACTAACTCCTCAAACGAGCATTCGAACAAATCTCGAAGCCCGTCCTTGGATTTATAAATACCTCTATTAATCAGTTGATCTATGATGTGTTGATGCAAAACTACCCCACCATGTCCTCGACACAAAATTGTAATTCCATACTTTTCACTGGAAAGTATTTTACTGGAGTATCTTTTTCATTAATTGCTACACAACCTAAAACACCCTCAAATTTATTATCCTCAGTCTGAACAACTACTTTATAAAGGACATCTTCTCGTTCACAAATGTCACCTAATTTAAACTCGTCCATTTTACGATCCTTCTTATAAAACATCATGAAACGCTCAAATTCTTCTAACTCTTCATCTGTTGCCTTTCGGAATGTACGTCCCTGATATTTTTTAAAGGAGCATCCATCTTCATAGAAACGATACTCACCAACTTTTAATCCCATAATTAAGTAATATTTGTCCTTAGTCTCCTCTCTTAAGATCCCATACCATTTCCCATTTAAGCTTTCCATTACAAACATTTCGCCGTACTCTAAATTCAATGGCTTTTCATAATCTACAAACTCGTTTTCAAAAAAGAAATTCATACCGATTGCAGATGGTACAATACGCTGACTACTAATTCCTAAAACCTCATGTTTCCCTTTTTTTAATGTATGTGCAAAAAAATCATTTTTTTCTTTAATCCAATTTGTTTTCATTCTTTCAATCGCTTCAAATCCTGTATATGTTTTCATTCTTTCCCCTTCGCTTTCTTTAACATTTCTTCAATCCGTTTTCCCGTTGTATTTTTATAGTCCTCACATGACCATTCAGCGTTATTTGTCGGAGATGGTGTAAATACCATCCCCCAACTACTAACGCTTGAAATATGGACATTAGGACGAATTACAGTAATGGTCATATTAGTTCGTCTCCCTTTTAAAAAGGTAATTTTCTTTTCCGCTTATCTCTTGTAAACTTAAACTCAATATGCCTGTATGTATTGAACATACGTGACGTAATACGTTCGTCGTAAGCTTTCATCACAGCTTCACCTGTTAGATTTGTTGTGACGATTGTTTTCTTTCCTTGTCTTCCATCAAAGACTTTAAACAGGACACGATTCACGAATGCAGTTGCCTTTGGATCCGCTGCATCCATATCACCTAGTTCCGCACCTAAGTCATCAATCACTAATAAATCTGCACTAACTAGTAAATTAACAATGCTATGCTCAGACTCCTCGGATTGCCCATTGAACGTAGAACGTATATAGTCAAATAGTTCTGATACAGAAACATAAAGAACCGTCCCTGCGCTATTCTCATTCATTTCATGAGCAATTGAATAGGCAAGATGACTTTTACCAGCACCCACTTTTCCAACTAGAATTAAATTAAACCTCACATCATCCAAGTAATCTTCAAGTGCTCGTTTTGCTAAGGTGTAATTCTTTTCATCCTCTTCACAATCAGATTTAAAAGTTGAGAATCTAGCAAGTTTAATTGTTTCATCTTTAATCAAGCTCTTATCGTAAAACATACTCTTACGTTTTCTCTGTTCCTTCTCATCTCGAAATACATTCATTTCAGCTTCTAGTTTTTGATTGTCTTCTGCCAACTTACATACCGGGCAAACTACTTCACCATTTATCTTCATGTATCTAACAGTACGTTTTCGTTCTTTTTTGCAAACCTCACATGTATCAGAAAGGAAGATCATCTTCTTCGAAAGGGTCTTTGCTATATCTGTTACCTTTACTAGAGCCATGTTTTCCTTCCACCTTTCCTTGTTGTAAATAGCCTTCAAACTTTGTACCAAATAACGTTTCTGGTCTTAGGTACTTTGCTTGTTCCGTCCTTAGCCATTCTCTAGCTTTTGTATCAATCACAGTTTTAAAGTCATCCACGGTGAATCCTTCTACTAATCTAGTTTTAATCAATGTTTGTGTTTTCTTAGATGTTAAACGGTAACTACTACCACACACGTCGTTGAGATAGTTTACTATCTCGACTATATATTCTTTAATCTCTGATGTAGTCTCTGTGTTAGTCTCTGGTATTGGTTTACCCAAATTGGGTACATCCATTTGCCCATTTTGGGTAAACCGTCTACCCAAGTTGGGTACATCGTTTGTGGATTCTAACAAACGGAGTTTTTCATAATTAATGGAATACCATTTCGTCTTATCAAACTTAGCTCGATTATAATTACCTATAACAAGAAGCTGTTCATCCTCTAAATTCTTTACAATACGTCTAATGGTGTTCTCACTCCAAAACGGAAATTGTTTAACCCATTCTGCCACACTGTTATATACCCAGTTTCTTTCATCATAAAAATGCTTAGATCTGTTTAACCAATAGTGTATCTGTTGTAGAAATATAGCCTCATTTAAACCAATTCTGCTTGCTAAACCTGGAAGAACAAGTAATGGTTCTTCATGAATTAATAAATTACTCATCTCTTCACCTTCCTCATAACAACTTCATAATAGAATCCACGGTCACGATCCATCACAAGGCAACCTTTAAACAGATGAGGATTTTCATCATTTCTATGTTTAACTGTTTCTAACACCTTTCGAATAGGAAATAAGTAATCAAACCCTTCATTCTCTAAACGACGACAGCGCTTAAGCAATTCAGATAACCTTTTATCACGTAAATACCGAGTACCTAAGCCTCTATTCAAAGCTATTGGCATTGAACCATCTCTTACTATCGTTTTCATTTCAGTCACCCACCTATTGTGCTTGCTGTTGCTTTTCTTTTGATTCGTTTAACCACGATGTTATTGTTTTTTGTAACTGAGATGCTTGTTGCACTGTCATTCCTTTGAAAGATTGAATTCCTAATGACTGTTTTACAGTGTTTTTCGTTTCTTCAAATGACATGTTATATACTTCCGACAACTCTCTAATTTGCACATGAATTGCTTTTATTCTTTGTTCATTTGCAACCTCTGCCTGTCTAGCTTGCTCCTGTTTTGGAACGTTATCTAGTTGCTTAGCTGCTTGTTTTGGTTCATCATCTTGTGGAATATCTTCACCCGAATAGATGTATAAGCCTAATCCATGTAGTGCAATAGCTTTTGCTAGGCACCTTTGAATCGACGTGTTTATTTGAAATGATGTAGGTTTTGCGATTGGCTTATTATAGTTATCCAATACAGGATGAATTTGCGAACGTGTGATGTTATTTACCGTTACTTCAACTTCTACAAAGTACCCAACTTCTGTTTTCATATAAGGTAATCCATCAAACCTAACAACTTGCCATGTGGCATCAGGATATTTTTTTAGTAGTTGATCTACAGCCCATGACCAACTTAGATAACTAAAACGTCCCTTCTTCTCAACATGTTTACTGACGTCAATAACTGCTAATTCTGCAAAGTAATTTTTAGTTTCACTCATCGGATTCTCACACTCTCACCTTGTTTTAATGAAATACCATCCCACTTCATACCATTCTTAATCGCTAATAATAATGCTTTTTTATCTACCTTCGGATTCTGTGGAATCATGTATTCTGTTGGAATAACCGCATCCTCTGCAATATCTAAACTTGCTGGATTCTTTTGAATACCTACTGTTATCAATGCACCTTTAATACGTCTTTTATCCACAGCAACCATCTGATGATATAAATAGTCCTTAATATTTTTACAGTTGTTCTCAAAAGACTTACGACGTTCAGCCAAGCGATTTTCTTCTCCTTTAATCACTTCAACTTGCGCTTCAATATTGCGAATCAATAACGCTGCACCTTGTACTTTATCTTCAATTGCTTCACTGATTGATTGAAGTGTATCGTTAATTACCTCTGGATCAGCCCCGTCCTCAATCATTTGCTGTAATTGATTGAAGTTACTTGTTAATTCGTACAGTTTCATAGTTTTATAGCCTCCTAAAATGGCATACCGCCATACGGTTTATTAGTTAATACGGTAATCACATAATCTATATCTAACTTTCTACAGGTATCTGCTTCCTTTGCGGATATAAGTTTCAAGCTACTTACAGCCGTTTCAACCTGCTTTTTTAATAATTGATTTTCTGTTGACTCTTCCATGTAATCGCCCCACGTGATATACTAATTTCGATTTTGTTTTTTATTGGAACCCACTGCCATGGGTTTCTTTTTATTTATACAAAACCTTTTGAATAACATCCTCTTTAATGCCAACCTCTCGCATACGCTCTACAACGTGCTGAACTCTATCATTTTCTTTCTTTTTAAATATCAATTCCTTTAATTGCTTATCACACTCTTTTGCCTTTTCTCCACATGCCTCATACTCTTTACAAGCCTCATAGAATTCTTTCGTTTTACCCTCTACATTTTTCTTACTTGCAATACGAGTTAACAAAAATTGATTCTTTATGTAGTTCTCCTTCTTATTACGTAAGGATTTCGCTAACTCCGCATCCTCGGGTAACACTAAATTTTCAATTCCCACTAGATTCACCAGCCTTTTTAAAAAGAGCATTTAGACATACAAACCTATTCTCTATTAATCGACGCTGCTTTTTATTTGGTAATTTATAATGTGCTAGTAGTCTAAGATAATCAGATACTTTTACATTGTTGTAATCAATTGTAAACATCATTAATCCATCCTTTCCTCTGCCCATTCAACTAAAAATGCTTGTACTTGTTTTGCTGGGAAATACCATTTCTTACCCACTTTGAATTTTGGGAAGCGTGGGTCAAAGAAAAACTGATCCTGAATTGTATTCCACGACATACATACACGTTTTTTAAGCTCCTTAGTATCCCAAAAGGCTAACTCCGCATCGTACTCTTTAACCTTCTTTTGAATTTCTTCCACACATAATTCCTTCACAACATTTTCATCTATTTGAACATTGAACATAATTATTCCCTCCTTATTTTTAAACCATTGGTCTCCAACCGTTTATAAAATTCAAAGCTTCCTCGAAATCCTTCTTCAATATGTCCCTATAACTATTCACATTGAATGCATCTTTTAAATTACGTCCTAGTAATCCGAATAGCTTGCGAGTAGAGTCATATACTTCTTTATCTACATGCTCGTTTCCCCATAAGAAGTAGATTCTTTTGGCTTTACTTTTTTCCAGAATACGTTGCTGACCGTAATCAATAGTTAATTGCGTTTCAATTTTTTCTTCCAAAGATGTAACTCTGTTATTTAAATCTATTGTTCCTGTTGCTAGCAATTTAATCTGACTATAAGTGTTTCCAAGCATTTCTTGTTCCCCTTGAATTCGCTTCTCCATTTCCTCAAATTGCGTAACATATGTAGCAGTAAAAAGTACGCCCTTTTCACCGTTTAGTTTATTTGCTACCAAGTCACACCCTTTACGAGTTAAGAGATATTTTTTGTAAGCTTTGTTATTACCTTCAGTTGTATAATTGTCCTCTACAAAAAAATTCTGAGAACGCATTTTTGCGTTTTCTAAAATCTGTATATAATTCTCAATACTTCTTAATAAATCTGTGTGACGTTTACCTATCATATTTGCGACTTCTCTACTATCAACTAATAATTTGCCACTTTGATTTACAACTCTTAATGAAAACTCCTCTTCCACAACAGCTAACTGATCGTACATTTAGAATCCTCCTCACGCTTATTAACTTGTATTTCCGTCATTTTTGTCAATAAATTAAGGTCTAACTCCAAAACAGAAGCTAACCTTATAAAAGTTTTTAGACTAGGGGTATACCTGTCATTCTCAATATCGGAAAGGTAATTCCTAGATATAGAAGCTGATTTTGATACTTCAATTTGTCGCAAGTTTTTATTTTGACGACTTTTTTTGACTATCATCCCCAGTGTTTCATGATGTTCCATCAATTAATCACCGCCTTACAAAACTCATTGTACGGTATTTCCGTCATATTGTAAATAGATTTTTCATTGTTTTTCCGTCATTTTTGCATTAAACTTTTTATAAAGGTCGATAATACCGACATTTTAGGAGGGAACCAAGCCTTATGAATGTATCAATAAACATAAAAAAATACCGGAAAGAAAAGAAAATGACACAAAAAGCATTAGCAGAGAAAGCTAATATCTCACGCTCTTATCTAGGCGATCTTGAAAGCGGAAGATACAATCCTAGTTTAGACACATTAAGAACAATCGCTTCCGCTTTAGATATTGATATTAATTTATTACTTACTGAAGATGGCGCCACCCAAACAGGTAACCTTACTTCAAAAGATGAAAAAGACATAGCAAAAAGAATGGAAGAAATAAAAAAAGATCTTCAAGGCGAAGACGGATTAATGTTCTCTGGCGAGCCTATGAGTGAAGAAGCCGTAGAATCTTTATTAGATGCAATGGAGTACATCGTGAAACAAACAAAAGTAATCAACAAAAAATACGTTCCTAAGAAATATCGTAATACCGACGATAACTGATGCGAGCTTAGGAGGGAAAACATTGAAATTCGTCATAAGAGATCTAGTCAAACAACTTTGCACAAAATACAACACGACAAACCCCTATGAGCTTGCTGATTGTTTAAAGATAAATGTACTAACTTGGGATTTACATGAAGAAATAAACGGATTTTATAAATATGAAAAAAGAAATCGTTTCATTGTTATTAATAATCATTTGTCTCCATCCATGCAAAGAACTGTTTGTGCACATGAATTAGGACATGCAATCCTACATACTCATGCAAACACGCCTTTTCTGCGTAAGAATACATTCTTTTCAGTTGATAAATTAGAGATAGAAGCAAATACGTTTGCTGCGCTTTTGTTAATTGATAAAAAGACCATTCAACCAGGTGATACAAAAGCATGTATAGCATACAAAAATGACATTCCAGTTGAACTGTTAGAATTTTATAAGCCTTACTAAAGGAGGTAAGATATTTTGATTATTGATTTAAACGCCGAACGAGAGAAAAGAAAGAAACGCACCATCAAACAAGTAGAATTTAAAAAGGTCCCTATCGTTGAGAAAATCCATATTGTTGATGGTGAAATAAAATATGAAGTTTCAGGTTATAAAGAGACTCCTGTGAAGTGGTTGGATGAGTAATCTAGCCACTTTACAATTATAAGGAAAGAGGGAATGTTATAATGGCTAGCTTCAGAAAATTCGGAGATGTTTGGGAATTCCGAGTAAGATTTAAAGACCCTTATACTCAAAAATACAAAGAGAAATCAAAACGTGGATTTAAGACAAAAAAAGAAGCACAACTTGCGGCCGCTGAAGAAGAGAAAAAATTATTAAACGGTTTAGAAGTTGAAATTACTCCTACTTCGTTAAAACATTACCTTAAAGACTGGCTAAAATTATTTAAGCAAGACAATGTAAGGAAAAACACTTTTATCTTGCATGAACGTAATATCGAAAAACATATCATCCCCTACTTTCAGAATATGAACCTAAAAGAACTCAAACCAATGATGTATCAAAAATTTATTAATTCCTTAACTGATCAGGGTTACAGTAAGCGAACGGTTCAAATTATCCATGGCACAATGAACAATGCTATGAAAAAAGCTGTTAGTTTAAAAAAAATCGAAAACAATCCTTGTGAAGAAGTAGTTATTTCAAATAAGAACAACAAAGAAAGAGAAGGGCTAAAATACATGCGAAGTGAAGACATTCCCCTTTTCCTAAAGACTTCTTATCAATACAACTATATTTATTACATCTTTTTCAAAGCACTTCTGAATACTGGTATGCGTAAAGGTGAAGCTGCTGCTCTACAATGGAAAGACATAAATTTAAAAGAACATACTATTACTATTTCTAAAACATTGGATTTTACAGCTAAAACAAAAGAAGAATTATTTGGAGATACAAAAACATTTACTTCTAAACGTACTATCATGATTCCTAAATCATTAGTCGATGAATTGCTAGCACATAAAAAGTGGCAAAATGCTAATAAGCTTGTTTTACAAGATGCGTATGAACATGAATTAGATTTAGTCTTTTCAAGAGTAGATGGAAAGTTCTTACCGAAGTCAACATTGTTCAATGCATTCTCACGCATACTTAAGAAAGCAAATTTACCTAGATTAGAAATACATTCATTACGGCACACCCACGCGGTTCTTTTATTAGAGTCTGGTGCAAGTATGAAATACATTCAAGATCGACTGGGACATAAGAGTATAGAAATAACTTCTAACGTTTACTCTCATATTAGCGACAAAATTAATAAAGATTCTATTTCGGAGTTTGAAGCTTATATGAATAATGTATTGGGGTAACTTTGATTTTTTTGTGGGTGTTTTGTGGGTGGATTACTCTTCTTTCAAATAAAAGTGTTTTACCCACAAAATAAAAAAACCCTCAACACGTTGTGTGTCAAGGGTTTGAGCCTCTTAGTAAAGAGACATATATTGGTCGCGTTCCCATTGGTGAACTTGCGTTCTAAAGATATCCCACTCAATCTCTTTCGCTTCGATGAAGTGCTCAAGTAAGTGTTCTCCTAGTGCACCGCATACTACTTCATTAGATTGTAATGTAACTAATGCTTGCGCTAATGTTGCTGGTAAGTCAACAATACCTGCTTCTTCGCGCTCTTCTTTTGTCATTACATAGATGTTACGATCTACTGCTGCTGGTGGAGTTAATTTGTTTTTAATTCCATCAAGACCTGCAGCTAATAATGTAGCCATTACTAAATATGGGTTTGCAGCTGGGTCAACACTACGTACTTCTACGCGTGTACTAATACCACGAGATGCAGGGATACGTACTAACGGGCTACGGTTTTGTGCAGACCATGCTACGTAACAAGGCGCTTCATATCCAGGTACTAGACGTTTGTATGAGTTTACAGTTGGGTTTGCTATCGCTGTAAATGCTGGTGCATGTTTTAAAATACCTGCGATGAAGTGACGAGCATCATCACTTAATTGTAAGTCACCGTTTGCATCAAAGAATACGTTCTCACCATTTTTAAATAATGATAAGTTACAGTGCATACCTGAACCGTTCACACCGTATAGTGGTTTTGGCATAAACGTTGCATGTAGACCATGTTTACGAGCAATTGTTTTTACAACAAGTTTGAATGTTTGAATGTCATCACATGAGCGAATTGCATTTGCATATTTAAAGTCAATTTCATGCTGCCCTGGAGCAACCTCATGGTGAGATGCTTCAATTTCAAATCCCATTTCTTCAAGTTCAAGAACGATATCACGACGACAGTTTTCCCCTAGATCCATCGGCGCAAGGTCGAAGTATCCACCGTTATCGTTTAGTTCTAATGTTGGATTTCCTTTTTCATCAACCTTAAATAGGAAGAATTCTGGCTCTGGTCCAAGATTGAAGTCTGAAAATCCTAAAGCTTCCATTTCTTTTAACACACGTTTTAAGTTGTTACGTGGGTCTCCATCAAATGGAGTGCCATCTGCATTGTAAATATCACAGATTAGTCGAGCTACTTTACCTTTTTCAGCTGTCCAAGGGAAAATTACCCAAGTGTCTAAATCAGGATATAAATACATATCAGATTCTTCAATACGTACGAAACCTTCAATCGAAGATCCATCAAACATCATTTTGTTATCAAGAGCTTTCGTTAATTGTCTCACTGGAATCTCTACGTTTTTAATTACCCCTAAAAGGTCCGTAAATTGTAAACGGATATACTTTACATTCTCTTCTTTCGCCAAACGGAAAATATCTTCTTTTGTGTATCTAGACATTATAAATTCCTCCTTAGTCCCTCTAATCGCCTTCAGAATCAGTTATCTTTAGTGAAAAAATCTTGAAATGTCACCTTGTCGCAATGAAGTTCGATTGAATCTACCTGTATGTTGTAGTTCGTCTCGAAGTATTTTGCGAAGCTCAGTTTTTGAAATTTCTTTCGTTTCTTCTTTTACTTTCACTGCTTCTGTTTGATTTTCTTTCATTAGTAACACTTGTTTAATACCAGCCATATTCAAGCCTTGATCTAACAAATCTTTAATTTCTAACAACTTATCTACATCGTTAAATGAAAATAATCTACGATTCCCCTTTGTACGGGTTGGAGAAACAAGATTATGCTCTTCATAGTAGCGAATTTGACGTGCAGACAATTGTGTTAAATCCATAACAATACCAATAGGAAACAGCGGGGCAGAACGTCTATCTTCTTTCATTTTTCAGTTCCTCCTTCGCCTTAACTGCTTCTCATTTTATACTATGTTATGTTTAGTGTCAATAGATGTTAGCTTTTCTTACATTATTTTTTATAAATTTTTTCATGAATTTTTTCACTCTTTTTTCTAATCGCATAAATCATTACTTTTATACGAAAAAAGCTGCCGAAATCGACAGCTTCCCTTTAAGAAATTGTTAATAAATTCTTTTCAATCAATTCGTCAATCGCAGAACAAATCGCAATTTTAACATGCGAATACGTTAAGCCACCTTGCACATACGCAACATATGGCGGTCTAATTGGACCATCAGCAGACAATTCAATACTTGCACCTTGAATAAATGTTCCCGCAGCCATAATTACATCATCTTCATAACCTGGCATATAGTTTGCATACGGAGTAAAATGCGAATTAATTGGAGATGCATATTGAATCGCTTGGCAGAAGGCAATCATACGGTCTTTATCATCAAATTGAACAGATTGAATTAAGTCTGTTCTTGGTGCATTCCACGCTGGTGACGTGTTCATTCCTAACTTTTCTAAAAACGCAGCTGTAAAAATTGCACCTTTCAGCGCTTGTCCTGCAACATGTGGCGCTAAGAAGAACCCTTGATACATTTCTTGCAGACTGTATAAAGACGCTCCAGCTTCAGCGCCAATTCCCGGAGATGTTAAACGATATGCACACGCTTCAACATACTGTTCTTTCCCGACAATATAACCACCAGTTTTAACAATTCCACCGCCCGGGTTTTTAATAAGCGAACCCGCCATTAAATCTGCACCAACATGACATGGCTCTTGCTCTTCAATAAACTCGCCATAACAGTTATCTACAAACACAACAACATCAGGTTTAATCTCTTTAACAAACGCGATCATCTCTTTAATTTGAGAAATAGTAAACGACGGACGAGTAGCATAACCTTTCGAGCGCTGAATACCGATCATTTTCGTATTATTATGAATCGCTGCTGCAACAGTCTCAAAATCAACAAGCCCAGCTTCAGTTAGCGGAACTGCATTGTAACCGATATTATATTCTTTAAATGAACCTACACCTTTCCCACGTACACCAACAATTTCTTCTAACGTATCATACGGTTTCCCAGTGATATACAATAACTCATCTCCGGGGCGTAAAATACCAAATAACGCTGTAGAGATAGCGTGAGTACCTGAAATAATTTGCGGACGAACAAGTCCAGCTTCCGCCCCAAATACATCAGCATATACTTTTTCTAACGTATCACGGCCAATATCATCATAACCATAACCTGTTGTCGGGATAAAATGCGAGTCACTAATTTTATGTTTACGAAAACTTTCTAATACACGAAACTGATTGCTTTCAATTACTTCATCCGCACGTTTATGTACTTCTGTAATCTGACTCTCTACTTCTTTTACGATTGGAGCAATTTTTTCTCCATTTTTCAAACGATCAAACATTTTTATTGTCTCCTTCTTCCACTAAAAATCTCTTTAATTGCACATTAAGTGATGAATGAGCAAAAATATACCCTGCACAATCATATACAAATTTATCTTCTAGAAACTCCATCTTTGCTAATAGAGTTTCCGTCTTTAAAAGCGTTAACAACTTACCTTCACTCGGAGGGATTTCCACTCGATAACGATCCATTTCTTTCTTCATCTTCGTTTCTATCGCTTCTTTTATACGCAATAAATCACTTTCTTCAAAAGCACTAGTCATTAAGAAATCACTTTTCGGAAACGGAATAAAGTTTTGATGTAATTCATCTTTTTTATTATATAACGTAATAAAAGGAATATGGTTAATTTCAAGTTCTGATAATAATCTTTTTACTGTTTTTTCATGCCCTATGTAGTTAGGATCCGCGGAATCAACTACATGTAAAATGACATCTGCTTCCCCCGCTTCTTCCAGTGTTGAACGAAATGCAGCGATTAATGAAGTGGGTAAATCTTGTATAAAACCAACAGTATCAGTTAGTAATACTGTATAACCAGAAGGTAACGGCATCTTCCTTGTCGTTGGGTCTAATGTTGCAAACAGAAGGTTTTCTTCAAACGTATCAGCTTCCGTTAATCTATTAAACAGTGTCGATTTCCCTGCATTTGTATACCCTATTAATGACACTTGAAATACTTTATTATCTTTTCTTCTCTCACGATATCTTTTTCGATGTTCCACAACAACTGCAAGTTGTTTCTTTATTTCATCAATACGCGATCGAATATGACGACGATCCGTCTCTAATTTCGTCTCACCCGGTCCTCTTGTTCCAATACCACCACCAAGACGTGATAAGGACAATCCTTGCCCCATAAGACGCGGCATTGTATATTGCAACTGAGCTAATTCTACTTGAAGCTTACCTTCCCTCGACTTCGCACGTTGCGCAAAAATATCCAGTATTAGTTGCGTTCGATCAATTACTCTCGCATCTAATACTGAGGATAAATTCCGAATTTGACTCGGCGTTAATTCATTATTAAATACAATAACATCCGGCTCTAACTCTTCAGTTAACATTGTAAGCTCTTCTAATTTCCCTTTACCTATGTAAGTTGCCGGATGAAACTTTGGTCGTTTTTGCGTTGTTGACACTAACAATTCTGCTCGTGCAGTCTTCGCTAGTGATGCAAGCTCTTTCATGGAATGCATAAATTTTTCATCATCATCTTGTGGCAATTGACAGCCTACTAATATGACTTTTTCTTTTTCTTCCATCAAATATGTTCACTCATCCTTTTCCAAATTTAAACCTTCTAATATAATAGCAGAGGAAGCACATTTCATCTAGTTAGCGGGGGAGAAAATTCATGGCATGGGAGATTTTTAGCATCATAGGCACAATCGCTTTCGCACTAAGCGGAGCCATTGTTGCAATGGAAGAGGATTATGATATTTTCGGGGTGTATATTTTAGGAATGGCAACCGCATTTGGGGGAGGTGCCCTTCGTAATTTATTAATCGGTTATCCGATTGTCGCGTTTTGGCAACAAGACATGTTATTCCAAATCGCACTTTTATCAATGACTATTATTTTTCTTTTTCCAAATAAGTTAATTAGACATTGGAAAAAGTGGGAAAATATCACTGACGCTATTGGCTTATCGGCATTTGCTGTACAAGGAGCATTATATGCCCAAAAATTAAATTTACCAATTAGCGCCACAATTGTAGCAGCTGTTTTAACTGGTATCGGCGGCGGTATCATTCGCGATCTTTTAGCCCGCAGAAAACCTCTCGTTCTTCGAGCTGAAGTATATGCCTTTTGGACAATTTTAGCAGGTTTCTTAATTGGAGCTCAAATTATTGTTAGCGATTGGGCTCTTTACATTCTATTCATTTTAATTGTTTGCTTCCGCATGGTTTCTATTCATTACAAATGGCATTTACCGCACAGACGTATCGAAACGAAAGAACGTTCAATGCATAAATAGCACTCTAACCTCTTTACATATCGTAAAGAGGTTTTTCTTTTCTAACGATTTTTTCTTTATATAATGTTTATACTAATTTTTAAAGTGAGGTGAATACAAATGACAAACCACGTTAATAAAGGAGCTCAAAAAAGCTCAGTAAATCAATTTGGACACGATCCTAATTCAGCACACGACAAGAGCGCTAAAATGGAACACTTCCATAAAACACACCAAGAAAAAGCCAAAAAAGAGTAAACGAACTTATACACAGAAATCGACGCACAGTTTATGTACTGTGCGTCTCCTCTTCGAGCATCAAATCCATACTCGATATTCCAATTAAATCATTTTTATCATATGCATCTTCTTGCAACAACCGCATCGCCTGTGTACGAATTGATTTTTCAACAATATTCCGTACATACCGCCCATTACTAAACGATGTAATTTGCGACGAATACTTCACCGCATGTAAATGATCCCTAAATTTCCATTCAGCTTCTTTTGATAACTGATATTCACGATCTTCATACATTCTCTTCCCAATTTCCAATAGCTGATTTACCGAGTAATCCGCAAATTCAATAATAAATGGAAAACGAGATTGCAGCCCTGGATTTAATGAAAGAAAGTGATTCATTTCTCTTGAATATCCAGCTAAAATCAATACAAAACCATGTTGTTTATCTTCCATATGTTTTACAAGCGTATCAATTGCTTCTTTTCCAAAATCCTTCTCTCCTCCTCGAGCTAAAGAATACGCCTCATCAATAAACAAAATACCTCCCATTGCTTTTTTTATTAAATCTCTTGTTTTTTGAGCTGTATGGCCGATGTACTCTCCTACAAGATCAGCACGTTCAGCTTCAACCAAGTGCCCTTTTGATAGAATATTCATCTCAAACAGCAATTTTCCTATCATTCTAGCAACAGTTGTCTTCCCTGTACCCGGATTCCCTTTAAACAGCATATGAAGTACTTGCTTCTCAGACTTCAATCCCTTCTCTTGTCTTTTTTTATTCACATAAATCCAAGCATATATTTCTTTTATTATCTTTTTTATATCATCCATCCCAACAAGCTTCCCCATCTCTTCTTCAATTCTCTGCAGCATTTCATGTTTAATTGCAGTTTCATTTGAAATTACCGTTTTATTTTCTGCGGCTGGCAAAGAAATTTTCTTTCGATGGTTTAACACAATATTAATTTGATTGTTGTTTTTCTTTCGCATCGATTGTTCCATACAATCACCTCATTTTATCCACTCACCAAATATTATTATTCCTGTCCCCCTTGTAAATGCCTATTTTCAGAAAAGTTTGCTATAATATAAGAAATAATTAAGGTGGTGGGACTATGGAGACAACGGAATTCCATGATACAATACAAGCCTTTTCTATTTTTTTATTGAATAAAGGCCGAAAACCCTCAACTATTAAACGTTATGTTTATGACGTTGAAGACTTCGGACATTGGTTAGAAAAAAACAAAAAGCTCCCTTCCAGTAATATATGGGCTACACTTTGTACAAAAGACTACGAAGATTACTTTTCCGATTTAAAAACGAATCGACATTACTCAGAAAAAACGATGCATCGTGTATTTATTGTACTAAATAGAATGCATCATTTTCTAAACATCCCTAATCCATTGAAGAATATGGAAATATCCATTCAACCAGACCGTACACTTCGTAACGAAGATTTCATTTCACCTGATGAAGAAAAAAGATTAAAGTATATAGTCACTTCATTAGAAGGACTTTCAGAAAAACAACTTCCTGTGCGCCCTTTATTAATGGCTCGCAATATCGCTATTTTAAATCTATTGATCGACTACGGTTTATCCTTACAGGAACTTACAGCATTAACAATGCATCACGTTCACTTTGAAACTAACACATTGTCAATCCCAGCAACCGCAGGTGTAGAAAGAACAATTACATTAGCAAAAGAAGACAAAAAACAACTATATAATTATTACAAAAGCATCCCAGAACCAGTTCGCCCTAAATACCATAGTGATGATCCATTATTTGTCGCATTCGATTTTAACCGCGGAACATACAGGTGGGTATATGAAAATGATGCACCAAAGGCATTAACGGAAATTGCTATACAAAAAATGATTCGCCTCGAAGTGGCTAGAGCCAATTTACGTAAAGGAATTTCAGGACAACATTTTCGTAACACCTATATTTTAAACTTAATAAAAAAAGAAACTCCTGAATCAGAAATTATAAAACTCGCTGGATTCAAATCAAAAATTTCATTAAAGCGATATTATCAATACGCAGAAAATAGAAAAAACGCCTTATTGTAAGGTGTTTTTTCTATTTTTTCTTTAAACAAACGATTTTACTATGACCATTTAACTAATTTCTGCATCTACTATGATGAGTTTCGTTCACATTTTCGTGAGAAAGGAGAGATTTAATGTCTCGTTATAACGACAATCAAAACAAATTCTCCAAACCATGCTTTCCAAGTAGCGCCGGACGAATCCCAAATACTCCATCAATCCCAATTACTAAAGCTCAACTTAGAACATTTCGTGCGATTATTATTGACTTAACAAAAATAATCCCAAAACTTTTCGCCAATCCATCTCCCCAAAATATTGAAGATCTAATCGATACATTGAACCTACTAAGTAAATTTATTTGTTCACTAGACGCTACTTCCTCCCTGAAAGCACAAGGGTTAGCTATTATTAAAAACTTAATAACTATATTAAGAAATCCAACCTTTGTAGCAAGCGCTGTATTTATTGAGCTTCAAAATCTCATTAACTATTTACTATACATTACAAAATTATTCCGAATTGACCCTTGCACACTTCAAGAGCTCCTTAAATTAATAGCAGCATTACAAACTGCTCTAGTTAATTCTGCTTCGTTCATCCAAGGACCTACCGGACCTACTGGACCAGCAGGCGCTACTGGTGCCACTGGACCTCAGGGACCTCAGGGACCCCAAGGCAACACAGGCGCTACCGGCAATACGGGCGCTCAAGGACCTGCGGGGGCTACTGGGGCTACTGGTGCCACTGGACCTCAGGGACCTCAAGGCAACACAGGCGCTACCGGCAATACGGGCGCTCAAGGACCCGCGGGGGCTACTGGCGCCACTGGATCTCAGGGACCTCAAGGTAACACAGGTGCTACCGGTGCCACTGGACCTCAAGGTATTCAAGGTAACACGGGCGCTACTGGTGCCACTGGGCCTCAAGGTATTCAAGGTAACACGGGGGCTACCGGTGCCACTGGACCTCAAGGTGCTCAAGGTAACACAGGTGCTACCGGTGCCACTGGACCTCAAGGTGTTCAAGGTAACACGGGTGCTACTGGCGCTACTGGACCTCAAGGTGTTCAAGGTAACACAGGTGCTACTGGCGCTACTGGACCTCAAGGTGCTCAAGGACCTGCCGGGGCTACCGGTGCCACTGGACCTCAAGGTGTTCAAGGTAACACGGGTGCTACCGGTGCCACTGGACCTCAAGGTGCTCAAGG
>NZ_VWVQ01000066.1:0-2177 GCF_015712745.1 Bacillus sp. SRB3LM | reverse complement strand
GACTTCTCTTTTGTTTATGTAAAAACTGGAATCATTTCAATGTCTTTCTCTGTACATACGGCACTGCGATACTACTACAAACTCAAGAATCCGTTTTATAGCTTCCTGGTGTCTGGATAATCAAAATAGATGAATTCAAATATTCGAACTGTGTTTGTTGTAAAGCTAGATGATTATCTTGTAAATATTTTTGAAGTGCCGCACCTGGTTCTACTGTATACACAGAATGTATTTGATAGACTGCGGCTGTATATTCTGTATACCCATAGGATGAATTATCTACTCCTATCGGGATGTTTTGTGTATGGCTAACCTCTTCTGTTACAGTAATGGGATGATGATACGTTGCAGTCAATAATTCACTCAACGTAGCTATCGCTCCGTCGAGAAGCGCTTTCATGTCAGTTTTCCACCCCATTGTGAACGCAAAATGTAAGGCATTCTCTATGGATAATCCAGATTGAACTGCTTGGTTAAAAGTATATAGAGTTGTAACAGGTTGCGTACTGTATACCACACGCTTAAATTTTGTCGCCCGTTTTACTTTTGTTTCTGTCCAAAAGGATTGCACTTGCTTCGCAAATTCTGGATCCTGATTGCATTTCGCCGTGAAAGAAATAGTTTTCCCTAAATCTAACATTCTATAGGTGTTTGTCTGAGAATATTTTCCGATGATAATGAGACCATGCTCACTTTTTTCCATATAGGTACCATCATTAAAATACAGCACATCACCTATATTTCCAAATTCATTGACTGTCGTTCCCTGCTTAGGAATAGGGTCATAGGGATTAGCGGAAAGCTGAGGAACGGGAATTTGCTCCTGGTTCATGGCTACGTTATTTTGTTCCTCGGGAAGAAGCGTTTTGCCCCCATTTTTTACAAGGTATCCTTGAAACGGATTCTCTGATGATACCCTCTTTTTTGATTGGTAAGAATCAGCAAACGATGTGGTAGCTGAGATTGTACCCATACTGAACCCACCTACCAAAGGAAATACTAAGAATAGATATTTAAATTTGTTCATCGTACCAATGTTCTCCTCACAGACTCCATTTTGTTTACTAGATTTTTATTCAGCAACTTTTCGGCAGAAGCGTTTTGTTCGCTAGCTTCTATCACTTCAAAAGGTGTTTGTAACTCACTCAAACGTAACGCGAATCTGTCCTTACCAGGGTCGTATGAATGCGGATAATTTGTTGACTCCATCCAAGCTTTTTCCACATTGTTTCCGTAATATCCATTAAAATCAGACCACCCCGTAGCACTCTCATGGACTCCTTTCACAGCGCTTCCTAGACCTATAGAATTATCTTCGGATGATCCATAAATGACATGATCTGCGCTGTTGCTATAATTCAAATAAATAGAATTGAATAAAGGATCATAAGCCCAATAGTATAAACCTGGTTTATTGGCTTTAGCTGATTTTATTCTTACTTCATTAGTAGATTCGATGAACCCATCTATTCCATATTTATGTTCAAAAATAATAGGCGTTCCATTATCCGTTGCAGCATTCGCAAAAAGTAAGAAATCATCTAAGCCCCAACGTTCGAATGTGACGCCACCTTTATCAGGCAAATTTTTATCTTTTATATAGTATGGCGTATTATATTTCAATCGTTCTCCATTTTTTGTAACAGGATTGGAATGATCTGCAGCAATTGCTAAACTAAGTATGCTTGCTAAAGATTTTTTCATATTTTATATTGTCCTTTCTTTATTTTGGACATTCTCATGGCTACAACCGGTGACTGCTGGCTCTTACGTCTACACGCATCTTTTTCCTAACAAGAAGACTCCTTCAAACTGTATAAAAACAAGGGTAGCCTGTATTGCATAAACAAGAATACGTTGTAAAAAAAGAGCGGATTATATATGGATGGATGAGCGAAAGAGGAAAATTCCAAATCATTCCTTTCGGGTTGGTACAGCCTATACTAAAATTACAGAACCGCCTAGCCATATGTACTCAGCACCCTTGCTGTAATATAATAATGACTTCAGCAAGTTCTGGAAAATGCCGGACAAAATCACCTGTTTTCATGGTCATTCACCTCCCTATCATACGATCTCAAAATCACTAGCATATCTACTAGATAGATTAATCTGAAATTTAACTGCACCACAAAAGAAAAATGTGTACGTTATCTCCTGTAGATGATCTGTAAAGC